>JAAXWV010000271.1 GCA_013334845.1 Candidatus Roizmanbacteria bacterium
TTCTCCACGGCTTCCAGACCGTCTTGAATGCGCCAAAAAAAGCTGGGAGTCATATATCCAATCAAACTAACTCGAACAAAGTCAGCCACGGAGATACTTTCAAAACGCCAATGATTATGAGCCATTTCGATAACATCGGAGGCATAGCCTTTACCCCAACCGCAGCCAACTAAAACAACGAGCCCCTCTTTGAAATCGTCACATCCATCGAAATGTTTGAAAACCTCATTGATCGAAGTTTGAAGTGCGTCTGTAATTACTCCGTCATAATGATATATATCCTTAAACCCTCCATCAGCATGTGTCTTCACAGACGGCAAAAACAGATGAAATGAAATGAAGTACCCATCATCAACCTGCAGACTAAAATTTGACCATTGATGATCGCCAACTTTCTTCCAAATAACCGGTGCTTGCATGGGACCACCAAGCAAGGGGGTATTGAATAACAGTTTCGAATAATTCTGAGCAAGCACGCCATTGAAAATATCAATCAGTCCTCCATCGACAATGCTTTCTATCACATAGTCCCGTATGGCTACAGAGAGTGCAGAAGGAAGTGCGACAGTTAGATGCGTCTTACTCTGCACAATTAGCGGGCATCGATCCAAATAGCTGTGGCCGATTTGTTGTGAAGGCAAATCTGCTCGCATCTGCGAATTCAAAATAAACGGGGCAATATCGTCAAGTGAGATGCCTCGCTTGATAAGCTCTGCGAATGTGATAGTTACTCGCGATATCAAGGTATTTCGTCCCGGAATCATCTGCGGTAATAATTCCGAATATTTTTTATCAGAGCCGATTTGGTAACGCGACAACTTGGCTTTATCACAGACCATATCAGATATTTCAAGCAGCGCATTAACACTTTTCTTAATTTGCTTGAATTGTCCTATGTCAGGCATCGTCACAATGATATCGAGTACACGCTGAGTGTAGAAACCTGCGTTTTCCCAAACACCTTCGAGAAGCCTGTAGTCTCGGTTTGTATTCCAAACCAGAGAAACAAAAACGTCTTCAGCTGGATCTTCACCAACAATGCATTTTGATTTTCCAATCAAAGCGAACCAGCTAACAACATTATTGATATTCGGCGTCTTTCGACCGCGACAATGCACTACGGCTAAAACAACAAGAATCTCAAGCCGAGTACAATGCGACTGGAGCTTTAGTACGGTTAAAAGACCTGCCAGAAGAGGAATGGTAAGGGTTGGATCGTATCTGGAAAGCTCGCGGATAAGCAACTTGTTTTCTTGTGCAATCTCATTGATAGGTAATGATAAAGTTGCCCATCTTAAACTTTCTGCAAAAAGAGCATTCAGTTTATCCCAATCTTGTTCAGTGAATTCTTTAGACAATTCGTTACCCTGTTTTCTTTTACGATTAAAATAATCAAGAAAGGAGTCTTTATTATCTTGATATGCATAAGAATAAAAATCAAATCATTTTAGAGAATACCACCAACAACGAGAAATGTTTTGCATACGGACGTGCCCCCGTTTAACCAGCCACTTGTTTTTGGAAAAACTCCGTTTCTGCGTCAATCCCGTTAACTGTACCGTCCAATAGTAGAGATTTCCGGCCTATTGCGATGGGTTCGACCAAGTAAGTCATTCTTTCGATAACAGTAATGAACTGGAAGTGCTTCACCGAAATAAATTTGATATTGCTTCTGTGATTTTACAGAATTATTAATCCTTTTATAACTTAGATCTTTCTTATCTTTTATAATACAATAAAAGTACGCGCACCAAAAGATAATGGCAACGATTTCGAATAATACTGAAAAGCACCCAATCCGCTGTGTTAAGGATAGATGCTCATGAAGCACAAGGCTTGTGGTTAGAATCCCTGTTACCGTTACCAGCAACGAACTTGGAGCAATTGGAGCAATTTGATATTTCAACAGTAAATAGCTGTATACCCTATCTTATTCTTTTACTACAGCTTTTGCCAAATTCTCCTCTACCCTGAACTTTACAATCCGGCTTATCAGCTCAAGCGGAACTGGCTTGCCGAGGGGAAATCTTACGGTACCCTTTGCGCAGTCATAAACAGATAGCTCTTTCCGGAATTGTTCGATACCGGATGGCGTAGGATAAAAGCCGATGTGGGTGTTGTAAGCTGCGAAGTGGACCAGATTGCCTTTCAGTGTAAACGTCGGCATCTGGTAGCTGATTTTTTCTTCTGCATCTGGAGCTGCCGATCTGATCGTCTCCCTGATCGTTTCCAGAGTCTCCCGGATATCCTGAGGAAATCCTGCAATGTACTCGTCGATACTTTTTGGTGCCTCCGGTTTCATTTTCCGTCCCTCCTCTTTTCTAAATTGACGATCATGCTGAATAGCAAAAAAAGGTTAATCACGCCATCAAGATAAATACCAACAGATTCCTTGCGGGAAAAGTCACCTCACGCAGAAACCTTCCGGTAGCGGTTGACGGCAAGGGTGATCATGATGGCTGCGTAGGCCACGAGAATCAGCAGCGGGCTGGCGATCTCAGCAAGGGATGAGCCTTTAAGCATGACCCGGCGCATGAT
>JAAXWV010000048.1 GCA_013334845.1 Candidatus Roizmanbacteria bacterium
AACCTCCTTAAACCAAACGAAATCGCCTTCATTCTCCCCCCTTTTACACCGACTCCTTCAGTACCTTCTCCGACTCCTGTTCCCAAATATCGGCAGTGGGTAAATGTCTTTTTCAGCTTAAATTGACATAAAGCTCCATATCAATTATAATAACGATACCTTTTACGGGGTAGTGTACGGTTGCACAGGAGGCTCATAATCTCCTAGACCGGGTTCAACTCCCGGCTCCGTAACATGACACCCCCCCTGATCTCACTTGTTGTGCCCGTCTTCAACGAAGAGAAAAATATAGAGCCACTCCTTGATCGAATTTTACCGATTCTTAAACCTCTAAACTATGAGGTTGTATTTATTGACGACGGCTCACAGGATAAAACAGTCGAAGTAATTACACAATTTGCAAAGAAAAATCCCTGCATTCGTCTCGCAGGATTCACACGCAACTTTAGTCATCAGATTGCCCTCACTTGCGGCTACTCACTCGCGAAAGGGGACTGTATCATAACAATAGATGCAGACCTTCAGGACGCCCCAGAGATTATCCCTGAAATGATTGAGAAGTGGAAAAAAGGAGCTAAAATTGTGTACGCGAAACGCTCCGAACGCCAGGTAGATAGTTTTTTCAAACGGAATACTGCCCTGATTTTTTATCGTTTTATCAATCTTATGTCCGACACTCCCATACCTGAAGATGTGGGCGATTTTCGCCTACTTGATCGGGAGGTAGTTGAATTTCTCAATAAACTTCCTGAACACTCACGTTTCCTTCGCGGACTCGTAGCATGGGGTGGATATCCTGCCGAATATGTATATTTTAAACGAGCGAAACGGAACGCGGGACAAACTCATTATACCCTTTCAAAAATGATCAATTTTGCACTTGAAGGGCTTACCTCTTTCTCAACAAAACCATTGCGTATGACTATTTACCTAGGATTTCTTGTTTCACTTTTCAGTATTATTGTCGTGTTTGAAAAGGTGGTACAGCATTACCTCTTCCATAGTTCAGACTGGGTGCCAGGCTGGCCTTCTCTCTTTTTTGCTGTTGTCTTTTTAGGTGGCATACAACTAGTCACTATTGGCATAATCGGCGAATATATTGGTAAGATATACAAAGAGACGCAACAGCGCCCTTTCTATCTTATTAAAACCAAGGTAAATATATGAAAAAGCTGATTGGAGCGACGTTTATCGTGCTTTCTTCGTTTCTTTTTCTCATCTTCTTATACAACCTTTTCTTCCACCAGGATACATTTGTTTCGCCGATTCCAGATGAAAAAGGGGTACGGGTTATTATGATTACGCCAAGTAAATAAAGAAGCTACTGGGAGGGAATTTCAAATTTAAAGATCATATTATTATTCCCCAGAAAGAGAAAATCGATTGTCTTAAGAATAAGAAATGAGCTCACGTAAAGAATAAGACCAATTAATGCATATCTGATCGTTCCCTGGGCTTTCTTTACCTTTTCCGGACTCCCAAATGAAGTGAGATAAAGGTATCCTCCCATGATAAACATGACGAATAAAACCAGGATAATAAAGGCCGACGACAAGAAAAGAAGGTTACCCGAGACGATCTCCAGGCATTTTAGAGTTGGGACTCCGTCAACAATACAATTATTATCTGTCTGAGTGCCAGTTAAGTCTTTCCAACTAGTCCCTGTTGGAGTCTGAGCAAGAAGAGACATTAACAAAAACATAAAATGTTGTTAATTGGTTGGCGATCCGCTCACGTACGGTACTAAAAGCTGTGGAATAGTAAGCGAACACGAGATTCCGAAACAAATCGTTTTGGCAAAGACCACTTGTTCAAGCGTCCAAACGATAGCAAGTACCAAAACAATCAGAATAATTCCGACCAATGCAGCTTGGATTTTGTTACGAGCCTTTTCCACATTTTCTTTACTTCCCTCCGAAGTAACCCATGCAAGTCCGCCTTGCAGCATGTAAAAGAGCGCAAAAACACCGGCAATCGCAAAAAAGAATCGAATAATGAAGGTGAGTAATTCACTTAGTGTCGGGATCTGAAAGCCGAGAGCTGCCTGATTCACAACAATTGTAGTTGTAATTGTCTGATTTGCTGCCAGAAATGCCCCAGCTGCCATAGAGGCTAACTTTGAAGACTTTTGTTTGAACATATAAACATTATAGTAGGTTACTCTTCCTGATTTGTCAAGAAGAAATGACATCAATCCTCGTTATGATACCGAAATTGCAAAGCTTCGGCTACAGCTTCTGAATTCACCTCCTTTTCTCCCTGAAGATCGGCAATGGTGCGAGCTACTTTTAGTACCTTATAATAAGATCGGGCCGAAAGTGACAAACGCGATGCGGCAAGCGACAAAAACTCACGAGCAGCAGAGTTGATCTGACCATACTTCTTCATCTCAGAAGGGCTTAAATGGCTGTTTGTTTTTACCGACAGTTCTTGATATCGTACACGCTGTCGCGCTCGAGCTTTAACGACCCGTTCTCGAATCGAATTGCTAGATTCTGAATCTGTTTCCCCATAAAGCTTTGTTTCATCAACTGGTTGAACATCGACATGAAGATCAATACGATCAAGAAGTGGCCCAGACAATCTTTTTCTATATCGCTCGATAGAACCTGACATACACTTGCAGCGTTTCTTCGGATGACCGAGATATCCGCAAGGACAGGGGTTAGACGCGGCCAGGAGGAGAAACCGGGCTGGAAAAGTAAGACTTCCAGCAGCTCGGGAAACAGTTACTATTCCATCCTCGAGTGGCTGTCGAAGCGTCTCCAGCACCGATCGGGGAAATTCGGGAAACTCATCCAAAAAGAGAACACCCCGATGAGCAAGCGAGATCTCTCCGGGGCTAGGCTTTGTGCCTCCCCCAACGAGCCCAACTCGTGAAGTCGTATGATGAGGAGCGCGAAATGGCGGATACCTAACTTTACAAAGAGAGTCGAAAAAGAGACCGCTTGCCGAGTATATCTTCATTACCTCAATTGCCTCCACCTTATCAAGTAACGGCATTATAGAAGGGAATGCTCGGGAAAGCATCGTTTTACCCGCCCCTGGCGGACCCTTCAGATGAACATTATGAAGTCCGGCGGCAGCTATTTCGAGAGCCCGCTTCGCCTGTTCTTGCCCCCGAACTTCTGCAAAATCAAACTCAGAAGCGGGTGGAATATCATCTACATCTTCCTCGATTGAAGCGGATGGTTCGATAAGTTTATGTCCATTCAAGTGCAAAATAAGCTGAGAAAGAGATGCAACCGGAAAAACAGTGATTCCATCAATTAACTGTGCTTCTAATACATTTGCACAGGGAATGAATACCTGGGTAAGTCCGATCTCCTTTGCCCGACAAACAATGGATATGATGCCCGGTACCCGACGGATATCACCTTCGAGAGAAAGTTCTCCCACAAATAAGCTAGTAGTAAGTAGTTCCCGGTTAATAAAACCGGATGAAGCAAGAATACCAACCGAAATGGGGAGATCAAAACCAGAACCCTCCTTGGGAATGTCTGCCGGCGCAAGATTGACGGTAATCCGTGATTCGGGCATTGAAAAGGAAGCATTCACTATTGCAGTTCTAACTCTATCGCGTGCTTCATCCACAGACTTTGCCGGTAATCCCACAATGGTAAAGCTGGGAAATCCTCGTGAAGCTACATCAACCTCAACTTCAATTATAGTGCCATCGAGCCCAATCATGCATGCTGATTTAATTTTGGAAAGCATCCTTCCAGATTAACTGGTTTTATTCCAAAATGCTGTGGACTATATGCTACAAAGTAGGCGTTTGGATCTCTGTATCTTTCTTTTTCTTGAGTAAATACAGTCCTAGCCCCACGCCTGTTGCAAGTAATAACCCAATAATAACTAAGGCTGTCATTATGAGACTACCATTACTATTTCCTCCTGTAACAGTCGTTTTGGGCTTTCCGGAAGTAGCTACCTTATTATCTCCGTTAGCACTTCCTCCTATTTGGCTCTGATTAAAGGCGATGTCGTTCTTAGATCCAGATGTAAGTGACGCACTGTTACTGGCCTTTCGATAGGTATAAAAATCTATGTTCGCTGCTCCCGTACTAGTTGAGGTATTTTGTGCTATAAATTTCTGCGTGGAAACCTCGATAGCGGTTTTTCCAGGTACCGTATACTTCAATTTATATGGAAGGGTCGGCAGATAGCGCGACTCAATTTTATAGAATCCCTTTATATCTGTCATGGTTTCATAATAAGGCTTTGTTGTATTAACCAGATAGATACCGACTTTTGTATTAGGAAGCACTTTCCCCGCTGCATCATAGGCATAGCCCTCTATGTAATTCAGGATTGGTTCAAACCGCATTATAACCGTTCGGGTATCGGCCGCAAAGATAGATTTTACAACACTGTCTGCAATCACGTTCCATATACCCTGAAGCGTTTTCTGCATGGAAAGTTTTTGCATAATACCTGGCTTCCCCATTTCTAATACGCCAAATACCTCGCCCTTAGCTAGTTGATTCTGGGCGATTTCAATTTTAAAAACGCCATCAGTATTTGCATTGATTGAAGTAACATAGGTTCCTTTTGCTCCTGTTTTGGTATCTACTCCAAATGCGGTTACTACTGCCAAAGGATGAGAAATTCGTCCCTGAACCACTGCATTTCCAGTAGTTTTATCCAGTTCATATGAATATTCCATCTTCTTGAGTTCATAAACACCAGATGCACCATTTTGTTTTAACGGAATATCTCTATGCTGAGGTATGCCACTCTTCTGTACAATATTAATTCCCGTAGCAGCCGGATAGATATCTCTATAGACCATATTGTACTTGGAATTCATTGTCGGAATCGCGCTCACCGGAAATATATACTTTCCATCTGCGATCTGCGCCTGCAACTGATAAGTCCCATCTGGCACAACAAATGAATATGCGCCATCCTCCTTTGTCTGATAAGGATTTTGAATTGCTCCAACAAACTTAGTGTCGGGACCCACCATTGTTAGTACACCGTTATACATCTGGTATAAACCTACATTTATATGAGGAACCGGCTCAAGTGTTGTAGCATCAAATACACGACCATAAGGATCCCAGTTAATGGAGCTGCAATTTTTATTAACTGTGTCAAAGCTCATATCTCCTTGCTGATTGCCTCCAGCTGTGCCATTATTTGAGTTCGAGGGTGTGTAATAATTCATTGCCATAAATTTATGTCCTGATACATTGGTTGTAGTACTCTTCCATAATGGTGAGCCCAAATCTCCGGAAGCCAGTGAGGTTAACGGATTAGAAACCGTAGAACCATCATCTTTCGTAAAGCTGTGAAATTCGTACCCTAATAACTTGCGTAATGTAGAGGTATTATCTACGCCATAGATTTTTGTATCGATGGCAGAATTTCCTGAAGTACAAATCTCTCCCGAGTCAGACGGAAGACACTCAAATACATATGTTGTTGTACTTGGTAATGGTTTAACATTACTGGTAGCTAATCTCGCTGTGTGCCCGTCTTTCTGGGGACAGTTACCATTGTCATAGCACCATAGTGCATCAAGACACACCCATCGTTGAGCAGATTGGGCCAAAGCTGGGGTGACGGTAGGAGGAGTAGTTGTAGTTGTTTTCGTGGGCACAAGTGTTGAGATGGGAATCTGTGTTGGTGCTGGCGAACTGGAATTCCAGTTGAGTTTAAGACAACGACCTGGTGCAGTTCCAGTCGGATTACTATCAAAATAATAGCACCAGTAATCACCTGGATTTGTCACATCCCCATTATTTGTCGCACAATCAATGGAACCATAGCCCGTTCTTGTGCCGTCAGTCCGTGCCCGATCAGCATCTTGTACTGTACACTGACTCTTAACACTTTTGCAGTCGAAGCCATTGCTTGAGCTAGCACTCGAGAACAATTTCCAAGTAGTTGCTAAGGGTGAGGCAGTTGGATAATCCTCACAAGTCACCGCCATAACCTGTGGCAAAAGTACAGGACTAAAATATGTGAGTATTAATAAACTGAAGCCCGTAATAAGGTTTAGTAATGATTTGCTAGTCATGAAAAAACTATATATAAATAGAACATCTATTGTCAACTGTCATTTTATTTACTATTATGAATTTACCATGAGAAAACTGTTAATATTAATATACATATTCGCAGGAATTTTATTCCTCCCCCGCCCAACCTTTGCTCTTTCGTATGAACTCATATCTCCATCCGGCACGCTCTCGCGCGATCAGTCTGTGCCCTTTACTCTAAATATCAATACTGCAGGGGAGAACATTACTTCGGCCACTGTAGGCATGACTTATGACACTCAGTATCTTCAATACCTCAGCACTACTCCCGGTACCGCCATGACTTTAATCACTGCCACTGAAACTGAGCCAGGAAAAATCGTGATTACAGGACAAAACTCTTCTGGATTTAACGGTAACGGACAGTTTGCAGTAGTTTCTTTTAAAATTATTGCCACTGCGCCAGGCGAAACTGAGCTTTGCGCCTTATATGCACCCAGCACCACGCCCACTCCAGTATCAAATACTCCCACAACGGTAAACGGATTTACCCCCGCCCCCACAGTACCTTTGCCTACTCGCATGCCCGTGACAGGTAGTTCACAAGCTCGTGACAATTTCTTGGTCATTGCAGGCGTTGCTTTCAGTACATCTCTTCTCTTGTTCGCTGGAAGCAGAACGCTATCCCGAACTAAAAATTTATGAAAAAAATTCTGGTTATATTCGTTTTTGTCTTTGCCTATTTTTTGTCGTTTAACTTAACCCCCGTTTATGCAGAAAACGCACCTACTATAACAACTACATCTGACTACTATTCTATTCCTCTTCAATCATGTAGAAAGGGAGGATGTCCGACAGATCTTCAAGCAATTTACGCAGCCAGAAAAGAAATATGTACTGAAGATTTTGATCTCTTTAGATCTGATCCTATTACTTATCACTATTGGATAGAAGATCCTAAAATTACCGCCCAGGGAAAAGCTGATGAGCGTGCACGCCAGTTCATCTATTGGGTACTAAACAATAAAACAATAGATGACCATCCAACACTACGTGCTATATGGAACGTAAATCGCAACCTATCGTACTTTTTTGTCATCCTGGCAGCAGCGTTAATGGGACTGGGAATCATAATCGGACAACGTACTCGTTTTCAAATCAATATAAGTGTTTGGCCAACACTCCTAAAAATCGGGGGGGCACTTCTCTATATCACCTTCTCTGCTGCGATCATCCTTTTACTCATTCAATTGTCGGAACTAGTAATGAAATTTTTTATTGAAAATCTCGGTGGAAAAGATCTTTTTAATATCTACTTCTCTGCCTCAACAAGTCAGGAAAAGAATTACCTGGATTTTATAGGATGCCGCGACCTCAACTATCGAGTGCAAGAAGGCGCAAATACTGAGTTATTCATGCTCAATCTCACTAATATTACCTACTATATGATGGGGACTATGCTCCTTCTCCGTAAGATACTGCTCTGGTTTATGCTTTTCGTATCACCTTTTCTAGCTGTCCTCTTTCCATTTGTCCTTATTCGCAATATTGGTATAGTCTGGATTGGCGTATTTTTTCAATGGCTCTTCTATGGTCCGTTATTTGCTCTCTTTTTAGGAGCTCTCGCTCAAATCTGGAAAAACGGTATGCCCTTTGTATTTGATTTTCAACGAGGACCTTCTACTAGTACTGACCCGAACACCTTTTATATTTATCCCACTGCTATTAATATTCTCTATGGAGGCCCCGCTCAAAAATTAGGCGCTACCAATAGCGGAAACTACATCGATACATTTATGGAGTATGCGATAACCATCATCATGCTGTGGGCCGTAACCTTTTTCCCTTGGTGGCTCCTCCGCATCTTCCGAGATTATTGCTGTGATGGTATATATGCCATGAAGAACATTATGCTTTCACTCTATGATCAGATGAGAGGAAATGCGACGCCCATGCCTTTGCCTCCAGCTTCACCGATGAGCGCCCCTGCTTCTACATCCTTGTATTCACATGTAACTGAACAACAAGTTGTTAATACCGTAACTCGGATGGAAACTGTCGAAGAGATCCATAAAACCCGCACAGAAGATATTACCCGAAACCTCAATATCTCCGCTAATAAGCTTACTGACATCGCACGATTTGAAACAAATAAACAAACGCAGGAGTCGGTACGAAAAAATATTGAGTATCTCAGTAACCCGATGAAGGCAGATACTCCATCAGATCGACAGAAATATATGAATATTCGCAGCGAGTTACTGGATCGCGCTATGAAAAATGACAATGTTGCAAAACAAATACTATCAGCTACAACATCTTCACGAATAGATCAAATTCAAAATCGTCAGGATATATTAAAAAGCACACCAGTTGCAGTACCTGTTGCACAAGCTGTATCGATTCATGTTAATCTTCCGCAAGATAAAATACAGGCGCTTTCTACTTCATTTATGCAAGCAGTTGCTCATAATTCGATTATCACCAATATTATTAATCAAACCACAAGCGTCCCGGTAAACCAGATACAAACTATCCTCACTTCGTATGGTCAACAAGTCAATAAACCCGCAAACCAGATTATCAGATCCATTTCCAAGGAAACAAGCATACCTCTCGACAAAGTAAATAAAATCCTGACTGCTGTCTCTATTGAACTTTCTAAAGCTGACTCTCCTCTGAAACAGCTTATTCAGACCATTTCCAAAGATCAAAATATTAGTGCAGAAGATCTCACAAAAGTTCTCACTACACAAATTCCCATTGCTGTAGAACCGGAAAAGCATGTCGAACAAAATATACCCATGCCTTCCACTATATCTATTGAAGATTATGAAGAAGTTAAGAAGATGTGGACCGAACAGTATGAAAAAGGTGAGGTGCCTGTTACTGAAAATATTCAATCACGCGCCGAGTGGGTCGAACAAGATGTTGTTTTTATCACAAACACCCTAAATAAACTGCTTTCAAGCGACGATGAACTCCGCCAGCAGGGATTAGATGAAATGGGATACA
>JAAXWV010000272.1 GCA_013334845.1 Candidatus Roizmanbacteria bacterium
AACGCTTGAAGCTGCAGAAACCCTGAAAAAAATTCCCGAGATGACCTCTAACGCTGATATTCTCATAACAGTATTTTCTCCAGAACTTCTTCCCGAATCACTTAAACTAACGAAAACGTTACGAGCAGGCGGAGCTAAGGTTGATATCTCGATCGATTATGAAAAAAAGATGGATAAGCAACTTAAATATGCGAATAAAAATAATATCCCTTATGTAGCATTCATCGGTCCGGAGGAAGTAAAGAACGGAACTATCAAACTCAAAAGCATGGCAACCGGCCAGCAAACCAGTTTCAAACTGGAGGAAACTCCAGAAGAGTTGAAGAAGAAAAACTGAAAAAAAGTAATGAAATTTACATATTTACATATTAGTTTCCCATGCTCATTAATCCAAATATCGCAATCATTGAAGCACTTCCCGGAGTAGGCGGCGACGAATCCAAAATCTGGATGAAGGATCTATTGTTGTCGTATATTAAATTTGCCCAGCGGCACAACTTCAAGTTCGCTAATATGGACGATAACGTGATCCGATTTAGCGGAGAGCGTGCTTACGACATGTTTAAAAACGAATCAGGAGTTCACCGGGTGCAGCGTATTCCGGAAACCGAGCGAAAAGGCCGTATTCATACTTCAACCTGCATTATCGTCGTCCTCCCTCAGATTATCCAATCAGAGATTAAGATTTCCCCTACAGACGTTGAGTGGCAATTTTATCGGGCAGGCGGACATGGGGGTCAGAACGTCAACAAGGTGTCTACTGCAGTTCGTCTTATTCACAAACCAACAGGCATTGTCACCACTGCCAGCCAGGAACGATATCAGGAGGCCAACCGGAAGATCGCGATGGATCTTCTAGCTGGTAAGCTTTATCAACTGGAGGAAGAAAAAAAACGAGGTATCGCAAATTCACTGGTAAAAGACGTGGGAACCGGCGAACGCTCAGATAAAATTAGAACGTACAACTTCCCCCAGAATCGCCTCACCGACCACCGCTTTAACAAAAGCTACCATAACCTCGATGACATCATCGAAGAAGGGAAGTGGGAGAAGGTGTTTGGAGTATAATGAACTCATGCAGACGCCACTAATCATAATGAGTAGCATACTCGCCCTTATCTCGCCTTTTATTTATGCAAAAGCCATCCTGAGTGGAGAAGCGAAACCCCATCGGACTACACGTCTGGTGCTACTTATCATAACTACGCTTACTACGGCCTCACTTTTTGTCCAGCATGATCAGGTAGCGATCTGGCTCGCAGCCGTTTCTACTCTGCAATCTATCATTATTTTCACCCTCAGTCTGAAATACGGCATGGGCGGCTGGTCAAAGCTTGACATACTATGTTTACTCTTCGCAGTAACAGGCATAATCCTTTGGCAAATAACCAGCAACCCCGTTATCGCACTTTATTTTGCCATCGGTGCAGACTTTATCGGCATGATTCCCGCCTTAATTAAAACGTATCGAATGCCGGAAACAGAGGTATGGATGTTTTACTTTCTTGATGTCGGAGCGGCTTCCTTTTCGCTGTTAGCACTAAATGAATGGTCACTCCAGCAGTTTTCATACCCGCTTTATCTACTGAGTATCAACCTTGCGATGGTTTTACTCATAATACGCCCCCGCATTCTCCACCCTCAGGATATATAGCTGAAGGATCCTGTCCTAAGTAGTTCGACATGCTCACCATCTCTTGTGTGTCATCCTGAACTCGTTTCAGGATCTTTTCCTACGGTGTGAATACCTCTTTGTTCGTCATTCCCGACCTGCTCGGGAATCCAGTGAATGAATTACCACTCTAATTGTCATTGCGCGGAGTGAGCGTAAGCGAATGACGCGGCAATCCCCTTGACTTGTACATCATTCGACTCAGCGGTTCGGAGTGGAGCCTGCCCCTGCGAAGCCTTGGCGAAGTGGGGTCATCCTGATCAGCCGATTCACCAACTGGCGAAGGCGAAGAAGGATCTAGCGTGAGCGGACATGGGACAGGAATCCTATCATAGCCCCCCTCCCCGAATCCCTTAAGCGCTCCATGAGCGTGCTCGGCTCCTATCAACATCCCACTTCGCCTATGCACCTCTTAAGTTGCCTCAAGTGACTCAGGGGGTAAAAGAGGAAATTATTACATTGGATCCTCGCGTACGCGAGGATGACGTTGCAGATTTTTAAACCAATTAAACTGATCTAAGTCGCGTTCGGTATGTCATATCGCATGCGTAATTGTCCACGGACTTTATACTGCAAGAGCATCCAATTTTATTCCCAGGTCTTGTACCCGACCGATTGTCGATACAACGGGCGCCCATCCTACTTCAACCGTATCGTTTTTATTTTTAAAGGAGAAGCATACCAATACCCCGGCCCGGGACTTACGGAACATTTCCCTTTCACACATAATTTTTTATCAATACCGGTGGTAGCCCCCTGTGAAGGGACAAATGATCCCGTAATTTCGATATCTTTATCTAGATAAGGGGTCAGATCGACTGGTGTTTCAGTAATTGAAGTATTTCCTTTTTTTTCCAAA
>JAAXWV010000273.1 GCA_013334845.1 Candidatus Roizmanbacteria bacterium
GGCATGACTTGGGGCCATGATGGGTGGTTATTCCTTTCATGTAAGACTCTTTCATTCTCTACTCTTCGCCGGTTTTCATCGGCGCTTTCATAGCGTCCCACTACTCCCCTCGATTATATTATTCAATAGATAACCTAAAGCCAATAAATTCGCATTCATAATTAACCTGATTTCTGAAAGTACTTTTTCAAGCCTTGAAATTGTCATATACAATTTCCCATTAACAATACACTGACAATCGCCAACCATCACCACTTCTTTTTTCGCCAAATCGCAGAAAATCAAAGTTGCACAAGGTCTCTCCACAACGGATGATTTTAGAAAATCATAAACAGACTCATCCCTATAAATCCCACAAATATAGTCATTAATATATTCAAATAAATCAGGAACAGCCTCATCTAACGAAAGAGCACTAAACGCTACCGATATCGTTTCTAAAATCCATTTACCACCAATCTCACCCCCAACAAATATCTCTCCAGAGCTCTAAGCACCATCTACTATACCAACACACCTGCCTGCAAAATATGAGCATCCTCGCACCGCTCTTGATCTGCATTTTTCGGCCGCATAAAGCATTCGACAATATCACACACAAACAATCACCCCTCCATCGAATCCACAACCTCTTGAATCATACCCATAAAAACATCTTTATTTTCATTCATAAAATCAACAGCAAACTCCACACAAACATACAATGGATGAGAAAAATTCTTATAACTCCCTTCTTTATACTTATTCAAACACGCAATAACATTATCTACAGTCAGCGGACTAATATCTATCAAATCAAAGCCATTTACATATCGTCCCTCTGTCTTATCAATATCATACTGATCAAGTCCCCTTGGCATCACAACTAAGCCATAAAACTCTGGCTTCCCCCCTCTATGCAGCATTCTTCCATATCCAGTAAATACTGTTTTAATCACAACGTCTTTTATCAAGTCATCCCAATCCCCCTTTTTAGTCTCTTCAAAAAGCTCCCTATGCATCCCTTTTAATATCATCCTATCCCTATAATCAATATAATCAGACCAATCCAATGAACCGGAACCAGATGGCGCCAATAATCCCCCAGACTGAAAATTCCCTAAACCTTGCTTAACAATAGCTATATGACCACTGACTCGCCCTTCATCTTTTTTCTCCCTTGAAACGCCAAGAAGTAATGAAGATGCACCAATTTGACTTGATGTCTGTGACTTCGAACAAGTCTTTAAATAAAAGCCTCCTGCAGAAGCATCATACGCAAAATCATATCCATTATATATTATCCCACCATCATTATCATAAATCACAGCTCCTGTAATTTGACCGGTCATTAAATCCGAAACATAATCGGTTTTCCCCACAATCAATTCCCGACCCGTAAATGGCAACAACAAATCAGCTTTGAGTCTAATTTTAGTTTCATTAGCAATCACCTTATCCTCAAAAACGCGCAATCGCTTTAGAACCCCAAACAACAACTGCCGCCCCAGCAAGGGCATTCGCCATTTTCTATAGCCTATAACACCTCCTCTACAATCCTCAGATAGCCGAACTTTAAAACAACACCCATAATTTAATGATATATCCCACAACTTCTCATTTATTTTTTTAGAAGACATTGAAGCAGCCGCCCGCAACTCATCATCAAATATATTTTTTGCCACTCCACCACAATAAATATCATATCCACTTTCCCGCAAAACCCTAGGGATGCGAACACGTTTCACATTAAAATTGCCATCATATCTGACACTATATCGGCTTTCGTGACAAGTCGTTATAGCCCTTATAACCCTAACCACAACTCCGACCACGGTTAAACAAAATCCAATCCAAGCCAAATATTCAACAGTGGCATTATGAAGCAGTTCTACGAATCTTGATAACACAATATACCCAGACGATATAAACATCAAAAAAACAGACCAAAAATAGTATCGCGATTGATAATGCAACAAATACCAACGCTTAAACTTATGGGGATTTTTCCGTCTATCACGCATCATTAATACGTTTATAAGTTTGTAAAAACATAAACAAGAGTGAATCCCAGATAAACCAGTAATTCTTGAGACCTGATAACCAAGTAACTTCGTACAGAAAGAGCCAAACCCCATAAGCAAATAAGTTGACTCAACATTTCACCAAAAATCATTCACCTTGACCACAACATATTTTCTCAAACGACCTCGACCTCTGACTCATGGGACAGTATGACGACGTTTTAATACAAGAACAACCTCGATAACACAAGCAGAGCATATACGAGTCTTACTGCCCTTCTCAAAGCATCTTCATGAGCTTGTCACCATTCCTCCCCCTGCGGTAGACCTGAATAACGAACTCTTTGCCGGATTCGAGGACAACGGATCTGGATGACTCCAACTGAAAACCGCATGATGCTGCACACGCATCCATCTCAGCGGGTGGTACGAGACGCATGACAGGACAGAGCAATTGAATGCTGGCGTAGGGTGATGGCGATACGGCATGCATCGTTGCCGAAGGCTGCTGGAGCAAGGTGACCAGA
>JAAXWV010000274.1 GCA_013334845.1 Candidatus Roizmanbacteria bacterium
CTTAAGCATCAATAAGAAGTACTTGATACCTAGAGCCCTGATACTACGGTTGTCAGGCAGGGTGCCAAGATAGATTTTGTTATCTGTGGTTGGCACAATTCCCATCTCCGATTCGAGCTCTTCCAATGCTCCTTCCTGCATTTTGGTCTTAAATCCACCAGCGATATCCCAGGTAAATCTACCATGAGACTGCCGAACACTGTCCCAGAGATTGTATCTCCAAGAGAAGAACCCGGCTTGCCAGTAACGGTGGTCATGCTCAAACAAGGTAAGAACCACCTCGCTTGATGTTCCCAGCCCATTTTCACAATCCTTGCCTTCGCGGACCTGAATTGCGTCATGGACAATGATCCAGTCTTTTGCTTCCGGATCAAACTGCATCTGGACAACATGTTCATAGGTTTCCAGATTAGGTTTCACGAGCTTTGCTCCAAAGCCATCCGGTCGAGATGTAACTTTGTAGTTAAAGTTGAATGGTACAAGCTCTTTGGTCTTACGATCTCTCGTAAGATGCACTTTGCCCGGATCCAGATCACTTACTTTTACAGACTTGATCTGTGGAATTGCGGGGCGTTCGTTTGCAGCCAGATTGAGATAATCGAATAGCGCTGCATCGTTTGGTTCTTTGCCAATAAAGTAGCCGTTCGGGTTAATGAATTTCATTCTATCCTCCAAAACTGGAGTTCGCAGTTGGCCTCAAGCCAAAATGCAAACAGAGATAGAAAGGCGCCTCAAGCGCACAGTTGAGCGAATGCTCGATATTGAGATTTCAATGTACAAATTACTTGCTTACTTTTATCCTTTTTTCCGCTAAGGTTACGCAGAAAGTCGAATGATAGTCATCGAGCCAATCTTGATCGTTAGTTTCATCACAGATCTTGTCAACCTGGTCAAAAACTTCTTGTAGATCACGAACGATTGGTGTGATGCCTTCGGCCGACTTAGTCATTCTCAAAGCAGCCTGCAATTCCTCCTTAGAGTAGTCAACATGAGTCTGGACTTTTACCATAACAAGATCAATAAGCCCGTCTCGCATTGAGTCATCCACCTTAGTGTTCTTTAAAAGAGGTGTGATGCTCATTACTTTCGAGATACTCAAGAGACTTGGAACTTTTCGGTTGACTACCTGTATAGCTGGCTCAGATTTTGAATCTTCTATCCAACCACGGGGGATGTCTTCCAAAAACTTTCCGAATGGGATTCTATGCTGCTTTGTCGTTACGACGTACTTGTCATTCACAAGCACAAACACAACGCAACCCTTATTAAGATCATGCATGAAAGCAAATGATCCCATTTCTCGGGTAACAGCTTGTTTGATGCTTAGGACAACGAGTACAAACTTATTCAGAACAGGGATGTGTGTTACAACATCCGTGATCTGGATCTCATCGGGCCTCGAGCCTGATTTTGAGATCTGTTGGATTCCCAAAGATCCTAGAGCGTTAACCACTCTGGATTTCTGAGCTTCCATTTCAATTGATTGCGTAACCATAACTACCTCCAGTAGTCTAAGTTATCCCAGAATTAGGATATGGTGAATTTTAGCACTATTTTGGCATTTATGCAACCTATAGTCTATATTAGCTTTAGGTACAGTAGCCTGGTTTAGCGGCATTTTATTTTGATATTTCAGTATGCTATGATAAAAAAATATGAAAACTATAATACTTTGTGGCGGTAGAGGCACTAGGTTGAACGAAGAAACCGAGTTTAAGCCCAAACCACTTGTCCAGGTCGGGGGTATTCCAATCCTTTTACATATCATGAATATTTATGCACACTACGGGTTCAACGACTTCATTGTTGCATTAGGCTATAAAGGCGACATGATTAAGGACTACTTTTTAACTCTTTCTAGGTATGAGTCCGATTTTTCGTTTAACATGTCTACAGGTGCCATTAATGTTTTAGGAAATTCCACACACAAGTATAACTACAACATAACTTTCGCAGAAACCGGTCCTGAAACAAAAACATCAGGTAGAGTTCTTGAATGCGCAAAGTATATTCCAGAGAAAGACCCTCACTTTTTTGTAACTTACGGTGATGGGGTAGGAACGGTTGATATTGGAAGAGTTTTAGATTTTCACAAGGATCAGGAAAAGAAGTTGGGGGTTGTAGGAACTATTTCAGCAGTGCATCCTCCTTCAAGATACGGACGTCTAACTTACACAAATGATGAAGTGGTTGCTACTTTTGAAGAGAAGATGCCAATTTTAGACGACTACATAAATGGAGGTTTCCAGGTATACAACCGAAAGGCTTTGGATTACCTTGATAGAAACGAAATGTTGGAGGAAAGTCTCGTTAGAATAACCAAGGATAAGAAATTGGCTCTTTATAGACATGCAGGATATTGGAAATCTATGGATACTATGAAAGATTATATGGATTTAAACAGCGACTGGGATAATAACCGTCCTTGGGCTGTTTGGGAGAAAAAATAATGATTTTTACACCACTTAGTATTGCCGGAGCATATAAAATTGATCTTGAAAGAAGGGGCGACGATAGAGGATTTTTTGCA
>JAAXWV010000275.1 GCA_013334845.1 Candidatus Roizmanbacteria bacterium
TGCTAAGAATTTTTATTTCTACAATCAAGCTCCAGCAATAAATTTAACATTTGAATTAAGAATTTTTATGCCAAATTGTCATATTTTACAATTTGGTAAAGAAATTGATGTTATAATTCTTCAATCAACTGAACAATATGGAAAACGATAAAAATCAAGAAAAAAATCTTAAAAAACTCACTCGCCTGAAAGTTGAAAAAAAAGAGATCTATCCACCGCCGGGAACCTTTCGCTTCAATGCCAATAATGAAGGTTATGATAAGAATCCCCAGAAAGAGCCAGTAAAATAAGCCGGAGTTTTGCCGGAAAAACTGCGTACCAATTTTGCGCACAACAAAAAAAAGAACAAGCCCCACTCCAAAGTTAATCAACTGACTTATAAAATAATGTTGATTTATCCCCAGCAGATTAAATAAGCTGAAAAAGACAAGAAGAAAAGTAGGAATAAGAAAAGCCATATATCAACTATATCAGAGAGATATTGTAAGTGTTTCGCCAAGAACTACTTCACTCACGAAAATCTCCTGTTTTATCTCTTCCTTAAATCCGCTATATTCATGCGGGATTGTCAAAACGACCTTTTCGTTCATTTTAACTCCATGCTCTTTGCGCATAGCCTGAATCTTTCTCACCAATTCGCGAAGTTGCCCCTCTTTCTCCAGCTCTGGAGTCAGATCGGTGTCGTAGGTGACCATAATCGCCTCGTCGTTATGATAGTCATACGAAACAGCTTTTACATTAAGCTCTTCCTCAACAAGTTTCTCGTACTGTTTCTCAAACCCAGATAGTTGATATCTCTTATTTTGCGGAAGTTTGAAGAATACTTTAGCGAGCGGCTGGCGCACTTTTACTTTCAAATCTTTTCGTATCCGATGACCGACTTCGACGATTTCCCGAACTACCTCCATATCAGCGATCAATTGAGTATCATTGCCTGTTATATTTACTTTTGGCCAGAGACTCAAGTGCACTGATTCCCCACCAGTAAGGTTTGTCCACATCTCTTCTGAGACAAACGGCATAAAAGGAGAAAGTATGCCCGATAGGTCTACAAGCACCCGATATAACGTCTGATAAAACGATTGTTTATCTTGTTCGCTCCTCGCTTTTACCCATACTCGATCTCTGCTTCGACGAATGTACCATGTGGAAACATCTGAAACAAACTGTTCTATCTCAACAGATGCTTTACGTGCATCATATTCACGTAAAGCCTGATCAACACGTTTATTCATACTGTTCAAACGAGCGGTGACCCACAAATCCAAAACATTCACTGCCTCTATTGTTTTTTCCCGATCAAATCCATCGATATTTGCGTATTCGATAAAGAATTTGTATGTATTCCAGAGCATCAGGAAAAATTGACGGCGTACTTCGTCTGCTTTTTTATACCCGAACGGGAGGTTTTCGGCAGGGTTCGAACGGACATACATCCAGCGCATTACATCTACTCCTATCTTATCCGCTCCTTCGTTGAATTCAATTGCGTTGCCCCAGCTCTTATGCATCGGTCGACCATCTTCACCTACGAGAGTGCCGAACCCCAATACACGTTCGAATGGGTTGCGATCCTCAAGCACTGTCGACATAGCAATAAGTGCATAAAACCAATTTTTGAACTGTCCGGGGAATGACTCGGTGATAAATTGTGCAGGGAACCACCTCTCCCACTCTTCACGATTTTGAGTGTATAAAGGAGCCTCATCGTTGTGCTCACTGACAGTGGAAAACGGCACGATACCTGCATCCAGCCATGGATTACCAACGTCATTAATACGTATTACTGTTTCTCCACAATGAGGACAGGCTATCTTAACTCCATCAATATATGGCTTGTGCGGAGTTTTTCCTTCAAACTGCTCCCAACCGGAAACTGCTCTCGATTTAAGTTCATCCTTACCGCCCAACACCTCAAACGTTCCGCATTTTTTACATTCATAAATCGGGAGAGCAAGCCCCCAGTATCGATTCTTTTTACTAATCAGCCAATCATGCATATTTTTAAGCCAATCAAGCTCTCGATCAAGCCCGAATTCCGGCATCCACTGGATATTTTTCGCCACTGTTACCATTCTCTCCCGCAATGTTCTCTTGTCATTTCCGGAGGGCTTATCCATGGCAATATACCATTCGTCAGCTACTTTCCAAACCAATTCTGTCTTGCATCTCCAACAAGCCGGATAACGATGTTTATAACGAAGCGTCTTCAGCAGGAAACGGCCATTTTCGTGCGTCTTTAAAAAGTCGATAATCAGTTCCGGATGTTTCTTAGCATTTTTGCCCGAAAATTCACCAAAGCCCTCAATATAGTCGGCATTGTCTGCGATAACCGGTATCAGAGGGAAGCCGTACTTCCTACCCAAGTGGAAATCTTCAGTACCGGCACTGGGTGCGGAGTGCACGAGACCGGTACCTTCAGTGGCAGTGATTGGCTGAATAGAGTCGTCCGTCGCAACAACCACATGGAATTTATCCGGATTTTCTTTTGCTATTTTCTTAACTGCATCAACCTCGTCAAAA
>JAAXWV010000049.1 GCA_013334845.1 Candidatus Roizmanbacteria bacterium
GCCGCCTATAACAACCGTGGTTTGCTGCGCTTTGAGAAATTGTCCGATTTTAAAGGAGCCGAAAGCGATTTAGCCAAAGCCATCAGCCTTCAATCCGATTATGCCGAAGCCTGGGGTTTGCTTGCTGAAGCCCGACAACAGCAGGGGAAGGATGGTGGAACCCAGATCAAAAAGGCGCAGGAAGCAGTGCTTCTTGCAGGTCAGTATGCCTACAACGGCCGTAAACTTAAAAAGCGTGACATTCGTAGCTTATGGATCGTTCGTTTAAATGCAGCAGCCCGCAATAACGGCACCACCTACAAGAGCCTTATTCATTCGCTGAAAGAAAAGAATATCGCCCTCGACAGAAAAATACTCTCTCAGATTGCAGTTGAGTATCCAGCTGTATTTGGGAAAATGATAGAACAGATGAAATAACAGATGTTTTATTATGGACGATATTCAAACATTACTGAATACATTTCAGGAACAGCTCTCATCGACCACAACACTCACTGATTTAACAGTACTTGAGACTTCTTATCTTGGCCGAAATGGAACTATCAACAACAAACTTAAAAATATCGGAGCTATACCTCCTGAAGAGCGAAAACAATACGGTGCCGCTATTAATGATTTAAAAAAAGCGGTTGAAACAGCCCTTTTAGACCGGAAAAGCGTGCTTTTGAAAGAGAAGGACACAGCTACTAAGATTGACGTCACACTCCCCGGAACTGCCTATCCTCATGGGTCACTTCACATGGTCACCTATGCAGTGGAAGAGATTAGTAGAATTTTTAGTAAAATAGGCTTTATCCGTATGACCTATCCGGAAGTAGAGTGGGAACATTTTTCATTTGAAGCATTGAATATTCCCAAGACACACCCCGCTCGCGATGATGTCGAGACTTTTTTCGTCGACGGCCCGGAAAGCGAACAATATGGAAAGATGGTTTTATCTCCTCATACTTCTTCAGGGCAAGTCCGTGAGATGCTTCGGGTAGGGAAGCCACCCATCCGTATGATCAGTATTGGAAAGTGTTATCGTCCTAACTGGGATGTGACCCATGTTCCTATGTTCCATCAGTTTGAAGCACTTTGCGTGGATACAACTATTAATATCACGAATTTGAAGGGTACTATTGATTATTTCGTAAAGGAATTTTTCGGTGAAAACCGGGAGTCCCGACTGCGACCGCATCATTTTCAATTCACCGAACCCTCATTTGAAGTTGACATCACCTGCGGAGAGTGTCTTGGCACTGGTGAGAAGAATGGAGCTAAGTGCCGTGTCTGTAAATCCGGTTGGCTCGAACTAGCCGGAGCCGGCATGGTGCATCCGAACGTCTTAAAAGCCGGCGGACTCGATCCCGACAAATATACCGCCTGGGCTTTTGCCTTTGGACTGGAGCGAATGATGATGATGAAGGAGGGTATTAAACTAAGTGATATGCGCATTATGTATAGTGGAGATGTTAAGTTCCTTGAACAGTTCTAACTTATATGGATATCAAAATCACCTACAATTGGCTGCTTGATTATCTGGAAACAGATGCCGATCCATATGAAATTCAGAAGTATCTCTCGCTCTGCGGGCCTTCTATCGATCGTGTTCATAAAGGAGAGGATGACTATGTATTTGATATTGAAGTAACAACAAACCGGATAGACATGGCAAGCGTTTTTGGCATCGCTCAAGAAGCGCAGGCAATCTTGCCTCAATTCGGCAAAAAGGCAGTCCTAAAATACAATCCTCTTGATAAGTATACCTTTTCCTCAATCCAGGAGCAAGATGAACTACCGCTGCATCTGGAGATTGATTCAAAGCTCGCCACTCGCTTTACTATGGCGGTGATAAAAGGCATATCGATTCACCCTTCAGAGGAAATTATTCGCAAGCGATTAACTTATTGTGGTATTAATTCGATTAATAACGTAGTTGACGTTTCCAACTATCTGATGTTGTCACTCGGACAACCCTCACATGTATTCGACTATGATCGGATTACAGAAGGTGTATTTAAAATGCGACTTTCTCAAAAAGGTGAAAAAATCGTGACACTTGATAAAAAAGAGTTGACGCTTCCGGGCAACGACATTGTTATGGAAGATGCTTCAGGAAAACTCATTGACTTGTGTGGCGTGATGGGAGGTCTTTCGTCTTCCGTTACTGAAAATACCAAAAACGTAGTTCTATTTGTACAAACATATGATAAACGTAAGATCCGCCGCACTTCAATGACCACGGCACAACGGACAATAGCCTCAACATATTTTGAAAAAGGTCTTGATGAAAATCGGGTAGAGCATGCCTTCGTCTATGGGATTGATCTGCTCCTTCAACAGACAGGAGGATTGGTTGCTTCAAAGCTGTACGACATATATCCGACTAAAAACGAGCCGAAACACATCTCCGTTTCACTCGACGACATTAATCGAGTAATGGGAGTCGAAGTCGAGCTGAAAACTGTGAGAGATATTCTTTCACGGCTCGGATTTGGAGTAGAGGAGCGTAGTGAAAACGTTCTGAATGTTATTGTTCCCACGTACCGTATTCAGGATATTGAACTAAAAGAGGACATTATCGAAGAGATTGCGCGCGTCTGGGGATATCACAACCTGCCTAATAACATTCAAAACACTGGTTATGTGAAGCAGCCGAAAGAGATGGAGCAACTCTTCTCACTGCAGTCAAAAACAAAATATACTCTTAAGCATTACGGCTTCCATGAATCAATGAACTATTCAATGATTTCAGCCGATTTAATTAAAGCACTCGGTGACAATCCTGACCGCTATTTAAAGATAAAAGATGCTATCTCGGCAGAGATAGAGTATATGCGACAGTCGTTGTTTCCATCACTTCTTAAGAACGTGAAAGATAACGAAGGAAAATCAGACAGTCTCAATTTTTTCGAGATCGCTAAAGTATATTCTCCTCATGAGAACGATCTCCCCGATGAAAAATTTATGCTGGCTCTGGCAACTAATGGCTCGTTTTATGATCTTAAAGGAGCTATTGAAGTGCTCGCAAGGGAACTAAACATACAAAATATAGCATTTACCACGGGCAGCAACAGACTATTCTCTTCCGCCCAGGCAGAAGTATGGATTGATGATAAAAAGTTCGGTGATATTGGACTATTAAGCGCGGCCATCCAGGAAAAGCTTATGATAAAACAGCCCGTGATGATTGCAGAACTCGACTTTACTGTTCTTATGGAAAATTATCATCTATTACCCCGTTATGTGGCACCAAATCCGTTTGCAGCAATTAAACTCGATCTTACTATTAATGATCCCAAATATAGTTATCAGGAAATGACGGTAAAAGCCCATGAAGTAACGCCGTTCTTGAAGGAAATTCATGTTATAGATACTTTTAAAAACAATATTACCCTGCGGTTCCTCTTCAACTCCTCTGAAAAAAATCTGACAGAGATAGAAGCAAAGCAGGCGTTAGACCAGATAAAAACCATCTTTTCATGATGCCTAAATTGGTTCGTGACACTATCCCCCTGTATCTTAAGTCGATCGGTAAAACTCCCGTCTTTCATACTGCTAATAAACAACAGTTGCCTCACTTACTGTCTGAGAAGTTGCGCGAAGAGATTGAAGAGCTTATTGCCAGTCATTCCGCCGAAGAAATGGCCGATGTGCTAGAAGTTCTTGATGCTATGCAGATTGAGTTTGGTATTAATCCAATTGAGGTGGGGAGAGTAAAACAAGAAAAACGTAATGCTCGTGGCGGTTTTACGAAGGGAATTGTCTTGGAAAAAGTGCTTCCCGAAGAATAGTTTTCAAACCATTTAACCACTTTATAATCTTTACAGAATGGTCTGATAATATGTATACTGAATATGTCGCTTAGGGAACTTCGAGTAGAGTAATGTCATTTAAAAGCAGACTTGAAACACAGTCTGCTTTTTTTATAATAGAAATATGTTGCTACCCACAGACCCCTCTAAACGACATTATCTTTTTACTGATGACATAAAGTTTCTTCAAAAGGCTATTATATTTCACCCCGCAAAACGGGAAGTATTTTTGACTCTCAAACGATCGCTCACTGATGTAAGCCGACCTGGATGCTGGGATCTCCCTGGAGGAAACCTATCATTTGGAGAACGGCACGACGAGGCACTCATACGAGAAATTAGAGAAGAAACCGGACTGGAAGCCAGCTCATTCAAGCCACTGACCGTTTCAACCAATTTTGACGTTCAAACAAAAATCTATTATCTCTACATCGGATACAGCTGTAAGGCATTAACGGAGCACCTAACACTAAGCAGCGAACATATAGCCTATCAGTGGGTTACACTCTCACAGTTCCTCTCACTAGAAACAGCGGATTTCCTTCAGGAAACGGCTAAACTCATACAAATGTAGACTATATTCTACTGAAATCTTAAATTGTGTATGATACTATAAAGGTGAGGTCTTACGGTTTGTGCCATTAATAATATATGGCTGTGAATACCCCTCGCTTTACCCACCAGGCAGAAACAAGCCGATTTTTTAGTGAGGAGTAGGTGTCGGGGTTGCTCCTGAATCCCAATCCTTATTGACTCCGAAGTGAATAGTAGATTCGCTCGATTTATCCTTCTCATTCTTTGCAACAACCTTAATCTCATAAGTGCCATCAGACAAGTCGCGTGATTCATCTATATCAGATTTATCCTCATCGAAGTTCATTATTTCGCTTCCATTTAAGTAAACTTTTACACTCTTTACTTTAGCGATGGAGACAATTTTTACACGAATATTAATCTTATTCGAGTTTACTTTCTCATGATCGGATGGAGCCTTAATAGATACGGCAATATCGTCAGCTGAAGCGTTGGAAGTCTCAGTGGGATAGTGCCATTTATCGTCACCTTGCTCCTTCGCCCAGGCATCAATACCCTCCTGCCAGCGGTTTTTGCCATCCTGAGAAACTGGATCGCTTTCTGTCACCACATAAAAGTCTTTTTCATCATATTGTCCCAGTTTAACTTCCACTTCATTCGCCAGTTTCCCGCTATTTTTAGAAATTTTCAGCTTTTTATAGAATGGAGAGATCTCTTTTGGTTCACGTCCTTCAATAAAATACTCAGCACGACTTGGACGCCCATCGACTGGCAAGCCTCCTAAGAATGAATCGACCGTTGTTGCTTTTACCTTGTCGGGTTTATCCATAATTCCGTCGGGATATTTTTTCAAAAGTCCAACCATAATATTGTGCCAGATAGGCGATGCGCCAGTAACTCCCGAGGCAATGCGCTGATCCATCTTGCTATTATCATGATTGCCGACCCATACGCCAACGGTTACTGATTTAGTATAACCAATAGCCCAGTTGTCACGCTTATCATCTGTCGTGCCCGTTTTGACTGCGACTGTTTTTCCTGCTACGTTTAAGTAGGAATTGAGACCAAATTCGTCTGCACGGGCATTATTATCCGACAACATGTGAGAAATTAAGAATGACGTTTCTGGAGTTAGTACTCTCTTTTCCGATGCTTTTACTTTTTTATAGATCGTCTTATTATTAAAATCAGTAATCTCAAGAATGGCGCTTGAATCAACTCTACTTCCCCCACGAGCAAACACACTGAAAGCAGATGTCATATTGAGTAGAGTAGTGTTACCACCGCCAAGAGTGATCGACAGTCCATATTTCTTGAGATTTTCATCGGTGGGAGCAAAGTCCTCAAGGCCCATATCATATGCTTTCTGCATCATTTCACGTATCCCTACCATTGCTACCAATTTCACCGCCGGAATATTGAGTGAATTACCTAAGGCGAACCGCAGTTGCACCGGGCCTCTGAACTTTCCATCATAATTTACCGGAACATAGTCGTCTGCCCCCTGTACTGGAAATACCGTTTTCGTATCCATGACTACTGTTGCCGGTGTATAACCCTTTTCGAGTGCCGTCGCATATGTAATTGCTTTCATGGTCGACCCTGGCTGTCGGTTTCCCAAAACGGCCACATTATATTTGCCATATACTTCATCGTTATAATCGTACGAGCCAATCATTGCCAGAATTTCCCCAGTCGGAGAATCGAGTACAACTGCGGAACCATTGTCTACTTTAATGTTTTTTATTTTCTCCACCTCCTCCTTAACAATTTTCTGGGCAGCATTTTGTGCGTCGAGTGAAAGGGTAGTTTTCACTTTTAAACCTTTATCTAAAAAGCCTTCTCCATATTCTTTTTCGATCAAATCCTTAACATAGAAAATGAAATGGGGAGCAATCATTGTTTCCTTAGCAGATGTAAACTGGACCTTATTCATCTGCGATAGTGCATCTTTTTCCTGCGTCTTGGTAATATAACCAACTTCTCTCATCCGACTCAACACGTCAGTTGCACGACTTTTCCACGCGTCTTTTTTACCAACAAAAGGCGAATAGTACGATGGACTCTGTGGAATACCCGCCAGAATTGCCGATTCTACCAGACTGAGATCTTTCGGAGACTTACCAAAATATGCTTGAGCCGCTGTTCCCGCCCCCCAGTAGCTTCCTCCATACGGGACTTCGTTCAAATACATTGACAGAATCTCGTCTTTTGTATACCGTCGTTCAACCTCAATAGCAAGCATTGCTTCCTTTATCTTACGAGTAAAGGTACGGCTTGAGTCGAGTAGCGTATTTTTAATAAGTTGTTGTGTGATAGTCGAACCTCCCTGCATCCCTTTGCCTATAAAAGCACTTAAAAATCCCCGGATTATACCCGTTTCAGAAATTCCGGAATGTTTGTAGAAGTTTTTGTCTTCAATGGCAACGGTTGCTTTTTTCAGATAGTCTGAAATCTCATTTGAAGCGACAGGAACACGATTTTTATCTTTAAACATTTCGTAGATAACTTTCCCGTCCCGATCATAAAATACAGTAGAGTTCTTGCTGGCTTGCGACAATTTACCGGGAGAAGGTAGATCTTTAGCTAACCATGCAAAAGCCAATAATGAGACGATAAAACCGACTATCAATAATCCAATGAGCCCAAGAATGCCGTACAAAATTACCTTCTGTTTTAACGATTGTTTTGCCAATCTGCGAAGACGCCGTGGAGAATACATGGTAAAAGTATACACTATTCATGTATAATTGAGAACATGTCGCATAAGCCACACGTTGCTGAAAAAATATGGAAAGTGATCGTAATCGTGTCATCAGTACTCCTTATTTTATCGAGTCTTGCCCCCATTCTGCTTATCAAATAAATAGCTTCAACCTTTCGCCAAAAGCGAATTATAATAAGGTATGTCACCGGTAAATACGAATACCCATTTTCTTGATACTCCTATTTCTGCACTTCCATCAACTCATGCCCTTACTATTAAACGGATGCAGGCGCTTGGAATAAACACCTACGAAGACCTACTTAATTATTACCCATTTCGCTATGAGGATTTTTCGCTTATTTCGCCAATTAATCGATTACAGGAGGGGGAGCTGGTCACTATAAAGGGAACTGTGACAAAGGCGACGAATGAAATTACTCGCCGTGGTTTTAAAATTCAGAAGGTTAGTATTACTGACCAGACAGGAATAATTGAAGCTGTGTGGTTTAATCAGCCCTATCTGCTGAATGTAATAAAGCAGGGTACGTTCGTTTCGATTTCAGGCGAAGTGAAAAAACAACTGCGTGGACTTTCACTCGAGCCAAAAGAATATGAGATTCTCCGTTCTCTTTTGACTCCCACAGTACACACCGCAACGATCGTACCAGTCTATCCGGAAAAATATGGTTTGTCGTCACGCATTTTCAGGGAAAAAATCCACTATGTGCTTGATATGCTTAACAACTATCATGATGAGGTCGAATTTCTTCCGGAATCAATTCGCAATTCATACAAGCTCTGTAACGAACTCAAAGCTTATCAAAATATACACTTTCCCCAATCGCATGGTGCCCAAAAAGAGTCAATACACCGCCTTTCTTTTGACGAGCTTTTTACCATTCAACTCAATACTCACCTTATTAAGCAGGAATGGCTGAAAGAAACAGTAATGAGCCCGTTTGAAGAGAATGAACAGACAAAAATAGTGATGGATAACTATTTGAGTATCCTTCCTTTTATTCTTACATCCGCCCAGACACGCTGCGTAGATGAGATTCTGGCCGATCTAAAACGCAACCGCCCAATGAACCGATTTCTCCAGGGAGACGTGGGCTCAGGAAAAACTGTCGTTGCTTCAATAGCTTGCTATTTTACTCATCTCAATCGGAAACAATCCCTCGTGATGGCGCCTACAGCTATTCTCGCCGTTCAACATTTTGAGACTCTGAGCCGTTTGCTCTCACCATTCGGCTTACGTGTTGGCCTCCAGACCGGCACATCCAAAATTAACAAAAATAGTAAAATAATAGATGATTTTGATGTGATTGTAGGTACACAAGCACTGCTTACCGAGTCAACATCCTTTACCAATGTTGGACTGATAGTCATAGATGAACAGCATCGTTTTGGTGTGGCTCAGCGTGCTTTGCTACGTAAGAAAGGTTCTGATCCACACCTACTTACGATGACAGCGACCCCAATCCCAAGAACAATTGCTCTTACTCTCTATGGTGAGCTCGACCTATCAATTATTGATGAGATGCCAAAAGGCAGACTTCCCATTAAAACCTATCTCATACCTCAAGCGAAACGACACGATTCTCACCTCTGGATCGGAAAACAGATTCGGGAATTGGGCGTGCAAGCATATGTAATATGTCCGCTTATAGAAGAATCGGAAACAGAAACGATGAAATCAGTAAAAGCCGCTAACGCAGAATATGAAGATCTCAAAAGAAATGTATTTAAAGACTTCTCAGTGGGCTTGCTTCACGGAAAAATGAAGCCTAAGGAAAAAGACCAGGTCATGGATGAGTTTAAAAGTAAAAAATATATGTT
>JAAXWV010000050.1 GCA_013334845.1 Candidatus Roizmanbacteria bacterium
CGAACTTGGCCCGGCCGCCGCTGCCGCCCAGCGTCGAGGCCGGCGGACACGGCGGCTCGCACGGCTACCTGGGTCACGAGTTCGTCATGTCGATCCTGGAGAACCGCCAGCCGCTGGTGAACGTCGCGTGGGCGCTGAACATGACCGTTGCCGGTATCGTCGCCCACCAGTCGGCCCTGAAGGGCGGCGAACGGATGAAGATCCCACAGTACAAGTACTGGGCATGAGCCCCAATCTGTTTCCCCTTTTTGAAAAGACAGTTCAGTTTAGTAATTAATAAGTACCATGCAGAAAATACGTACCGCCTATTTCGGCTCACCTGATTTCGCCGCGAAGTTTCTGGAATTAATGATCACTGACAACGATTCACCTTTTGAGGTTGTCCTGGTTGTGACCCAGCCGGACAAGCCCGTGGGGCGAAAGCAGATCCTCACCCCAAGTCCGGTGAATACGGTTGAGGAAAAGTATGGACTAGAAACGTTTAGTGTATCTCGTGCTAGCATCTTGCAGAGTTCTCGAATCGATCTTGCGGTGCTCTATGCCTATGGTGAGATTATCCCGAAGGATATCCTCGCCATTCCGAAGTTCGGCTTCTGGAATATTCATCCTTCTCTCCTCCCCCTCTATCGAGGAGCAACACCAACGACGTTCCCCCTCTTATTTGGCGACAAAGTCACCGGCGTCACCCTTATGGAAATGGCTGAAAAGCTTGATGCAGGCGCTATCCTTGCTCAAGAGAAGTACGAAATAAATCCCGACTCGCGCCGACCCGACCTCGAACAGGATCTCACCAAACAGGCGTATCAAGTACTTAAACGTACTGTACTCAATAGTCCGGATCTTTCCTTTTTGTCTCGTACTCCCCAAGACGAAAGCAGGGCAACATTCACTCGAATGATCTCAAAACAGGATGGCTTTTTGTCTCTTCCCGTCTTGCAAAAGGCTCTGCAAAATGAACCTCTCACTCCTGAAGAGATTCCTCAGATAGCACAATGGTATATTTCCCGCAATCCGTCTGCGGAAATTAAACTTCCCGGATCTGCTGAAATCGTCTATAACCTCTATCGGGCCCTCTATCCCTGGCCCGGCTTATGGACGTTCTTCCCCACCACCAATGGGGAACGTCGATTGAAGCTCACTGAGTTGAAGCGGGTAAATGGAAAGCTTGAGTTAATAAAAGTACAGCTCGAGGGGAAAAACGAGGTTGACTACCCTACCTTCACCAAAGCCTACGGAGAGCTAAAGTAATTAATAATTAACAATTAAGAATGAAGAATGTACGTATGTTACTCCAGACATACATATCAATTGTGTAAATAAGAGCTTTATGCTGCTCTATTCCTCTTGAAGCTCTACAATAGATTTGTATAATGACCTGTAGTATGACACGTGCAGAACAGAATCCTAATATGCCACCTACAAACTCCGCTGGAGACAACGGCTCACCCCCTCCCACTGTTCCTCTCGAACCGCCCCATATCACTCAAGGGGTCATGTATGATCGAGAACTTCATCAGCAAATGGCTACACAATCAAGGAAAGCAAATACTTTTATGGATCATCAAGACAGATGGGAAGCTGATCAAGCCCAAAGAAGACCACCCCTATATGGGTGTATAAACCCTGATCAGGCTTCATCACCAACATCCACAAAACCAAATAACACTAAAAAAGGTTGACATTAGTACTGTGAAGATTCGATTCTCACCCTCACCTCTCTCATCAACCGTTCCATGGTGAAAAGATTGTGAAATGAGGCTAAAGTGTAGCCAAGGAGCTCTTTCTGCTTGAAGAGATGATGGAGGTATGATTTTGAAAAGTTTATACATGCATAGCAAGTACACTCTTCATCGATCTTGCTCATGTCCTCTTTATACATTCCTTTATTAATATCAATCTCATATGTTCCTTCACGTGCTCCCTCGAGATATCGCTTCACATCAGTCCATTGGTACACTGCCCCCATGCGGGCGATACGGGTTGGCTCCACACAATCAAGGGTATCCACCCCGCACACCACCGCATCAAGAATATCATCAATGTGTCCGATACCCAGCAAGTGAACTGGTTTATCTTCGGGTAAATAGGGTGCGACCCACTCGACCTGCTTTCGCATTTCCTCTTTCGACTCCCCTACCGCCACTCCCCCGATTGCCACACCCTGTACCAGTTGGGTTGCGATAAATTTAGCTGACTCCACTCGCAGATCATCAAAAGTTCCCCCCTGAATAATTCCATACAAAAACTGATGATGTCCATATGTGCTTTTATTACCATGCTGGTCAAGATAGGTGAGACATCGCTTTAGCCAGGCGTGAGTTCGCTCCATCGCTTTTTCCGCATACTCGTGAGTTGCCGGGTAATAGGTGCATTCATCAAAAGCCATGAGGAGATCTGCTCCGATTTTTCGTTGAAACTCCATCGACGATTCCGGAGTGAAATCAATCACCGAACCGTCGTAGACTGATCGAAACTTCACTCCATCTTCGTTGATTTTCAGCACGAGCGGCTCCTCCTCTCCTCCTCGCAGTTTTGCCCGTCTACTGTTTGTTTGAGCAAGCGAAAACACCTGAAAACCTCCTGAGTCAGAGAGAAGCGGTACAGAAAGTTTTGCATACTCGTGTACTCCGCCTGCCTGTTGAAGCACCTCCACACCAGGATGGGTAACCAGATGATAGGTGTTCACAAATGAAAGCTGGACTTTCAGATCAGTAATCTGTGCCGGAGTGAGCGACTTGATCGTTGCCTTTGTCCCTACAGGTACAAATGCCGGAGTCTGAACCACTCCATGATCGGTAGCAATCACACCACGCCGCGCACGCGACCGACTCGAACGTTTAGTAACCTGAAAAAATGACATGGAGATATTATAGCATCTACATCTCACTCTGAACGATTGAGTCAGGTGGTGCAAGAGAGGCATGTCGGGATCGTACATCTCTTTTTCTGGGTGGCGAGCAGAAAGGGTCCCGACACGCGCACAGCGTCTCAGCGAGCACTGGCGGGAGTGAATGCGAGACAGGCCGCCGGAAAAAGAAGAAGGGGAATTGAGAAAGATCCTGAAACAAGTCCAGGATGACATACATCAGAATCCCGAGCCTGTCGAGAGGTGACGTGTGAGTTCCACATTACTCTTCACTTATAGTAGCTCTTTACCTGGAACAGGATGTACATGCTCAAAAGTGAGCCGATAACCAATGCTCCCAGATTGAAGTTGACAACATTTTGAATGACTCCCAGTAAATTGGCGCAGTACACAAGATCCCATGCGCTTCTCTTCCGGTGCATCAAGCCCGGGATTGCCATCGCTTCCATTACCAGCATTATTGCAGACAAGATTAGCGAGGCCAAGTAGCCAAGTCCGCTAGCTGCTCCTCCTAAAAAGGCGAAGGGTGCCACAAGCGCTCCCAACCCAAAAATAGCTAAAAGCGCTGGTGCTGTGAGAATGATGATGATAAGGGTAATCCACGGTGCAATATTCACAATCGTTTCTTTCGCTTTTGCAGGAATAGCTGGTGCTTTTTTTACGAGGTAAAGCTCGAGAGTGCTCTCCAACTGTGATAACGAGGTTTTGAGATCAGTCGTTTTAGTGTGTGTCATAGTTCCATCCTAGGCGATACTGGTCGTTTTGTCAACATGTAACATTACTTAATAAACATTGCGTCACCGAAGCTGAAAAACCGATACCTCTCCTCCTTTGCAATCTCATATAAATCTAGGATCTTTCGTTTTGCCCCTTTAGATCTCAAAAAGGCATCAACCAGCATCATGAGCGAGGATCGAGGAACATGAAAATTGGTTACCATACAGTCTACCTGTTGAAACACATAGGGATTAAATACAAATAAATCCGTATTTCCATTTCCCGCCTCAACAAATCCCCCCTTCCCTGCCGACTCAAGGGTACGCACTACTGTCGTTCCCACTGCGACGCACTTTTTTCCCGCACGTTTTGCGGAGTTTATGGCTGAAGCTGCCTCGGGACTTATCTCATATAGTTCCTCATGTAATTGCCTCTTTTCAATGTTTATAGCATCAATCGGAGCAAAAGTACCCATACCAACGTGGAGCTGTGTGTTTATGATATTTATCCGTTTCTGTTCTATTTTTTTAAACACTCTTTCTGTGAAGTGGAGAGAGGCGGTAGGTGCTGCAACCGATCCCTCTTTACGAGCAAATATCGTCTGATATTTTATACGTAGTTGTTCCTCTGTTAGGGGACTATGCTTGATGTAGGGAGGAATCGGCATACGCCCCTCCTCCTCCAGAGCATGGACAAGTTGAGATCGATTCAAGCTACTTTTGAGATAAAATATGTTTTCTTTTTGTCGCTCCACCTGAAAAATGAACCCATGCTGGCTAGTTAGCTTTGACCCTACACCTAGCTTCCGATCGGACATCACTGGTATACAAGATACATCTTCAGTCAGGTGATTAATGAGAAAAAGCACCTGTACTCTTCCACCGGTTTCCTTAAATAACGTAAGACGAGATGGAAGAACTTTTGTCTCATTTAAGACCAAGAAGGAAATCGGAGAAAGATACCGATCGAGGTTAATAAAGCGGTCATGGATCACCTCATCACTTGCTGTGTCATAGACAAAGAGGCGCGATTCATCACGAGGGCTCGACGGCTCCTGTGCGATAAGTTCCTCCGGAAGCTGATAATCAAAATCGTCAGGTGAAATCATGAAGGAGATTATACCGGATTTTTAATTTGAAGATTAGTAGAGAGTAGAAAGTATAGAGTAGAGAGCGTGTAGGAGCGTATTGATCCCGCTGCGCAGAGCAACCCCCTTTATTAATTATTAACTCTTAATTATTAATTAATTCACACAATCCCATAGTATCACTTCTCGAGCACGAAGAACGTGTAGGAATATACCCCGGAGTGGCCTGATTCCTGTTGTACTACTTTTTTGAACATCGAGTAATCCGGGAAAAAGGCATCAGCCTCAAAATCTCCCTCCACTTTTGTGAGATACAGACGGTCGGCACGATCAATTGCCTGGGCATAGATCTGTGCACCGCCGATCACAAAAACTTCATCAGTGTTTTGAGCTTTAGCTTTTTCCAGAGCCTCATCCAGACTACCCACACTATCACATCCCGGAGCCTGAAAAGCAGTATCACGGGTGATAATTATGTTTATTCTATTGGGTAATGGACGCCCGATAGATTCATACGTTTTTCTCCCCATAATGATAGGGTGTCCGGTGGTAAGTTGCTTAAACCTCTTCAAATCCTCACTAATATGCCACAGAAGCTGATTACCCTTTCCTATAGCACGGTTATTCCCTACCGCGACGATGATACTGAGTGTTGGTTTCATAATTTTGAAGCGTCTTTCTTTTCATAAAAACCGCCCGCTACCGTGAGATCACCCTTAAGTGTCGGATGAGGATCATAACCCTCAAGCTTCACAAGATCCGGACGAAAGTCCTCAAGAGTTTTGACTGAAGGATCTATGGTAACAGTCGGGAACGGCCGGGGCTCTCTGTTCAGTTGTTCCTTCACCTGATCTACATGATTTTCGTAGATATGCACATCGCCGAAGGTATGTACAAACTCACCTGGTTCAAGACCGGTGATCTGGGCAAGAATGATAGTCAGCAGCGCATAACTGGCGATATTGAACGGTACCCCGAGAAAGAGATCTGCACTGCGCTGATAGAGCTGAAGTGACAGCTTTCCGTTGCGGTTACTGAACTGGAACATATTGTGACAGATAGGAAAGCGGTTAGCGTCCTCGTAAGTTGCCATCGTGTAGAGATACTCAGGGTTCCATGAATTAACGATCAAGTTTTTTGCGTCAGGATCATCTTTCAACTCCTGAAGCATCCATGCAAGTTGATCAATGGTTCGACCTGTCCGGGTGGGCCATCTACGCCACAGTTCGCCGTAAATTCTGCGTAATTCACCATACTTTTGGGCAAACTCGGTATCATCTTTTATCTTCTGAATAAACTCCTCTTTTGTCATCTCGGGCACCTTCCCCTCCCCCGCCATCTTTTTATAGACGTTGTAGGGGTAATCGTCCCAAATATGTACATTGTTATCCACCAGATACTTAATGTTGGACTGACCAGACATAAACCAGTAGAGTTCATGGAGTACTCCCTTCCAATAAACCCTCTTTGTGGTTAAAAGGGGAAAACCCTGGGAAAGATCGTAGCGCGTCTGACGGCCAAAAAGACTATAAAGCACCACATCGGTACCTCGATCAACTTTTTTAATACCATGCTCCAGCGCCTCCTGGAGAAGATTGAGATATTGATACTCAGGATGCTGGATCATAGAAGGTTAATAATTGATAACAACAAGCTATTCTTAGTTCTTAATTTTTAATTATTAATTGCTATCACACTTGTTTTTCTTTCTGCTCAGTCGTTACTCGACCCCCTTGCCACTGTCCCCGATACTGACTTCCACCGCCATCTACCCACTCAAACTGGGCATGCACAAACCGTGCACCGAGCTCAATTGTCACCGGGATCGGCCCCTCATTTTTTAAACCAAACGACAGCTTTCCCTTATAGCCAGGCGCTACATTGCCGGTTCGCAAAAACAAACCACTCCGGAAGGTGGTTGAGCGGGGCTTAAAGTTAATAGTGATATCAAGCGGAGTGTTGACTTTTTCTATCGTGGAAACGAGGTAAAAATCACCCGGCTTAAGAGTAATGGAGTTGTTTTTTCCCTCTTCATATTGGACGACAAGTTTGATTTCGGGAGTTTTTCGCTCCTCTACTCCGAGAAATGCTGACCCGGAAATTTCATATACCTCGCCGAGACGAAGGTCAAAGCCGGCCCCTTCAGGATTGGTAAGTTCACGCTCAGAAAGCCCTTCCACGAGCTGTTCTTTGTTAACGAGTTCGAGAAGTTTTGCTGGTCCGAGAATCATATGTGTGATTTGAAATAGGTAAATGTAATGTATTCCACTCATTATAATTCGAGGCTGAAGTGTTTGTCCAGCGGAGAACAGTGCTATACTTTCTTCATGTTGCTTCTCGTATCTGAACTATTTCTTGTCCTCATCTTTCTTTTAGTCTGGCTCAAAAAACCCCACCACACGCTCCTTTTTATCTTCACTGTCGGGATACTTCTCCGGCTTATCTTTATCGTACTCTCTCTGGGAATTGACAACTATGATCTCAACTCATACCGAATCGTGGGCGACCTCACCCTGCGGGGAGCCAATATATTCCCCACTGAGGCAGCCGCTCACCACCCCTACTTTCCTGCCATCCTCTACCTGGAAGCAGTTGCCCGCCTGATGGGTCAATACTCATCATTTTTTCTCAAAGCGGTGTTTGCCGGCTTTGATATCGGAGTGCTTTGGCTCGTATATCTATTTACCAAATCGCGACCAAAGGCTCTTCTTTATGCCCTCAACCCGATAAGTATCCTTATCTCTTCCGTTCATGGACAATTTGATAGTATTCCTCTGTTTTTCTTTCTTCTCTCGACCTATCATTTCCGACCGCGCCATGAAATAAAGGGATTCCTCATTATGTCGATCGGCTCTACTTTAAAAACATGGCCGCTCTTTTTCGTTAACCCCCTCGCCCGGCGCGGCGACTATAAATGGTATTTCCTGCTTCCCTTTATCGTACCCGCTCTCTCGGTACTCGTGTATGCCTACTTTTTCCGGGCAGATATATATACAATTATTGTGACAATCTTTTCCTATCGTGCCGTGTGGGGAGTGTGGGGAATCGGTTATTTAATTGAAGCGCTGACGGGCCACAATGGTCCACTCACCATCTCCATTGCTATGTGGACATTTCTTGCTATCTATACAGTTTTTGCATTTTTCTACAAGCATAAAAACGTATTGGTGGAAACGACGGTAATTATGCTCTTTTTCTTTGTTCTGACGCCGGTTTTCGGGATTCAGTGGCTTATGTGGTTGGCGCCCTTTTATCTGGTAGAACATGTGCCGTTTGCCCTGTGGTCATTTATACTGGGAGCGGCTTTTCTTATCTGTTCCTATCTACCATGGATTCCACAGTTTGTGGGTGCAGAACTGCCATTTACCCCATGGATAGGGCTTGCAGTTTGGGGCTTGATAATAGCTCAATTCCTCATTCAGACTACTCCCCTGTCTTCGATGGTAAAGCTTCCGTCGTCGGCAAAAGTCACCTCATAAATCGGCAGGTCTTTGGCTAAACGTTTGGCCGTTTCGAACAAATGCAGTTCTGTCACTTCACCGAGCACCTCATGGAGATACTCCGCTTCAAATCCCTCAAGAAGCTTTACTGCTCCTTTTTCGATGTATTTATCTGCCAAAGCTCTCTGTCGCTCGCCTACCAGCGATGCATGAAAGACAAACGCCTGAACCGGCATATTACTACCCGCCAGATGAAGAAGATGCTGCGGTTGGATACCCTGAGATCCTTTTACGATAAAGACGCCGGCTTCCTGATGATCTCCCTGGAGAACAACCTGCGTAGCTCCGGCTTTTATTGCTTTCTCGGCCTGTTCTTTCAGAATCTCTACTTGCCTGGCCATGAGTGAGTAGGCCTCCGGATCCAGTCCGAGCTGTTTTACATGCCCGCAACCGCCGACTGGTATCCCCGTTTCTGCATGGGAGTCGGTATGCAGCTGGATATTTTTCTCACCACCCACCACTTCGGTGAGAGCTTCATAGGCCTTATCCGGATCTACCTCAAAACCATACTCAGCAGCTGCTGCATACAGGATGCCTAATTCGCCGATATCGCCGCCCGGGATCGCCAAAGCCGGCAGATCGGGTGCATTGACATACCGCCCGTCGATACAACGACTTAAGAATTTGCGATCAGAAGCTACTGGATATTTATTCTCCGCAACTAGCTGATTTGCGTCGGTTAGAGTAAGAATGAATTTAG
>JAAXWV010000276.1 GCA_013334845.1 Candidatus Roizmanbacteria bacterium
AGGAACAGTTTCGCCCTGGCAAACGCAAACGGATCGAACTCCATCGAACCCCAGCGGTGGACAAATACCCACATATCACCTGCCCGTGCAACATCATCGGCATCGGACTCAATGAACTCTTTGATCCCGACTTTCGGGGTATACAATCCCGCAAGCTGAAACCGGAGAAACCGCAATGGCGAGGCCCTGAGCAGCAGGATTGCCGGAATCAGGGTGCCAAAGAAGCGAATCTTATCTCCATCCGTCGAAACCGGAACAAACTGAATCTCAGATTTCATCTGTCAAAACCAATAAAATGACCCTGTCCTCCCGTGATAAATATCCGCCCCTCGGGCGACCTAACGCTATGCTCAGCCGTTTTACCCAGAGCGACGAAGGAGCGGCGGGTAAAATCAGCTGTAGCAAATTGTTATGTGACAATTTTGGTGTAACTCTAACTAATTATCTTTTCTGATTTTTATCGCTTCTTCGACAGCGTTCGCAAGATGCTTACTAATCCAGTCATACCTTTCTTGGCTTGTTGAACCCGTTGGATTATAACACTTAACAATCGATGAAAGTTTTTTCCCTGTGTTGCCATAACCTATATAATCAAAGGGATTGTCACCTTTACTGGATACTTTACCATCACTATCTTTAAGCCCGTGGATGTATATTCCAACAACACCTTTCCCATCATCCCATCCCTTGATAATTTCATGGTTTATCCATTTGCGCCCTGCAGTATTACTACCTGCTAGAACCACAACACATGACTTTCCAGACATTTGATCTGAAATCCACTTCTCTATTGCGGCATCACCGCCTTTTTTGACAGTTTCCCAGTTATTGTCTGATGTAGGCTTGTTCCCATCAATCGCTCCAATACTGCGTACGGTTGCAGCCCGCCAGTTATCAGGAATATAGTGAAAGCTATAGAAGCAGTTACGTTTTGCCATAGTATTCTCCTAAATTTAGTTTTTTAATAAGCCAATTACAGTATTCTTGATTGTTGACAAATCTGAATTGTCATCACCAAGTTTTTCTATGTAGTCCCTCACATTACCAGGAAAAGATGGGTTATCAAAATATCCTTCTTGGATGAGCTTGTTATATATCTCGCGTGTTGCATATCCAGTTGCGCCAACAGGGAAAAGCAAAAGACCACTATATTTATCTATTTCAAACTCTTTAACAAGACCATCAGAGGAGACAACCTCACCATCTTTTAATTTGTTTCCAAAAAGAAATATAGCAATGCCAGCATAAGAAATCATATCGGTACGATATTCATGCCATACATCCGCAATAGAGCGTGAACCAACCTCGGATTGGGGAAAGGGGCGAAGAATTAATTGATCGGAATCGAGACGCTTTCCATTCATATACAAGTGTTCCAATACACCAGTAATTACGGAGCTCCCAATACCCAGTCCAAATCCAGAAACTATTCGAAAGCCCAATGATGCTATTTCTTTAGATAAAGAGTAAATGAATTCCTCCGCCTCTTCTGATTTCCAGCGACCATATTCATGTGCCGCACCAGATATAAATATTGTTCTACGCCTATAAGCCCACTCTAACTGTCGAAGAATATCTGTTATCTCCGAATAATCAGAAACAAGTATCGTTTTAATTCCAAATCGAAGTAAGTCTTGTATAAAAAGCTCTTGTTTTCGTTTTCTGTAATCCGTGTCTGCTGGTGATTCATCCCCTTCCGCAACAATCATTCTTTGAATGCAATAGTGCTGCCTTTGGTCATTTGAGTAGGCTACACGCACCCTACTGAGGATGTAATCTAGATTAGGGTCGGTAAAACTAAATCCCAAAAATAAAAATGTCTTAGAGACAAGGTCACCGCTAAGTGCATTAATGAATGGCAACATCTTTACATGGTAGGCTTCATAGTCATCTTTGGTTAACACTGCCTCATCAGGGTGGTTGATGTCACCATGCATTTTATAAACGACTGCATCTCGACCACGTTTAGTAAAACTCAGTTGCTTTATTCGATGCTTAACATCAGGGGTTTTACTCGCATCGTACAATGCGTTTTCGATTAGCTTATCATAGTTAGTAGTCCAATATGTAGAGATCGGTAGCCGTGCTAGGATTCTGTGATTGTCTGTGATTTCAGCTTTTTCTGATAGTTCGTCTATTAACAACTGATTTAGTTTCCCTCTGTTTGACGAGTTTGAATTACAGTGATATTGCGCCAAAGCAACTAAATCATGTTCCTTATCTACATCAAGCTCAAGTTCTTCTGCTATTGGCCGGAGTAGTTCTGGCCAACTCACATAGCCTGCAGGCGCTGACAATCCAGCACCTGCAAAGATCGCCAGATTATCCTCAGCAAGATCTTTGAGAATGTCTGCCACTATGCGATTTCGCTGTTGTTCTGTTGTAAGTTTCAATTCTTATCTCCTTACCAAAACTCGGGACACCAGCGCATACGGGTTCTATTACTTGAGCGGCCTACTGCGTATGGAAACAAAGCGCAATTTTGCAAATATCGGTCGAAA
>JAAXWV010000277.1 GCA_013334845.1 Candidatus Roizmanbacteria bacterium
ATCAGTAAAAAATCACCGAAATATCGTTCACTGACGAAAAAGTAGTTGGTCGAGAGTTTGAGAACTGTATATTTGAAAAATGCATTTTTATCGGGAGCAACTTCGAGAATTGCCGCTTCGTAGATTGTACATTTTCCGGCTGCACCATAAGCGCCAATAAACCCAACAACTCCGTATTCGCAAGTATTAAATTTTTCAATTCCAAAATTATCGGCGTTGACTGGACGAAAGCAAAGAGTGTGCGATTCCTTGAGTTTCGAGACTGTGATATCGACTACTCCAACTTCCGGTTCCTCCGCCTGCTACACTTTACCCTCCTGAACTCGGTAGCAAAAGAGACTGACTTCACGGGGGCTGACCTTACTGATGCAGTTCTGAACGGAACCGATTTTGAACGGGCCAATTTTGCCCAGGCAAACCTCACTAATGCAGATTTCCGTCGCGCCCGCAACTACCTTATCGATTTTCGCACCAGCAACCTCAAGAAGGCCAAATTCTCCATGCCGGAGGCGATGCGATTACTCCAAAGCCTGGATATTGAGGTAGAGTACTGAGCGATGGGTCCCGCTCAGCAGTATGACAAACCAAGAACACATTTTTCATTCTTAATTATCAATTCTTAATTGTTATAATAAGCCATGGTCACTACCTTCTACGTCATTCGTCATGGGCAATCGAAAGGTAATGTCCTCTATGAACAGCGGGTTGACCATTCAGAGCACTTCAAAAAAGCAGGCACCCTCGGTTCTCCCCTTTCTCTTTTAGGATCGGAGCAAGCAGAAGAACTTGCCCGGATCTTTGCAAACAAACCTATTGACTATCTATTTTCCTCAGACATGGTGCGTGCACAACAAACAGCTGAAGCAATTGCCCGTAAAAAGGGGCTGACCCTTACTACTGACAGCTCTATTCGGGAGCGTAACTACGGCGAATATGGAGGAATTCTTCACAAACTCTACGATGCACTGCGCCCTCTTTTTATCAATCTCACCGATGAGGAAAAACTCAACTACGAATATCCAGGGGTACTGGAGACAGCTAAAGACGGAGCTATGCGCCTCCGTAATTTTTTAGAGATCAAACATAAAGAGCTCCCCGGTAAAACTATTGCCGTTGTGTGTCACGGGAATATCATGCGGTCATTTCTCATTATGAACGGATTTGCTTCTTTTGATGCACTCACATCAGGAACGATCAAAAACTGTGGCTACTTCAAGGCTGAATATGACGGGAGACAGTTCAGGATAATCGACACCCACCGCGTCCAGCCGATCATGGTATAATGATAGCCTTTCATGAAAACAATAACCCCTGCACAACAAGAAATATTTCTCGAACCTGCACAGGATGAACAATACTGTCAGGAAAACGTAATTGAGATTCTCCATCTGAAAAATGGAGCAACCCTCGGCGCTGTCCACCGATCGACTACCGATAGTGTCAGCGCTGATGTAAGCCTTTATTTTGATACCGGCGCATACCGTGATCCCATTCCAGGTATCGCTCACCTTATGGAACATCTCGTCTCCCACAATCCTGATACAACTGCCAAGGAAAACGACACTCACTACGCTGCTTCTACCTCAGCTCGCACCGTATACTTCATTGTTGCCGGAGTCGCTAACCCCGATGTTCAAGATTTTGGGGTGTGGCCGGTACTACCCGTATTGCTCGATACGTTGAGAAATCCATTTATCGAACGGGAAGCAGAAGACGCTCTTCAGAAAGAAAAAGCAGTAGTTATCCGGGAATACCATGAGACTGAGCCGCGAAGAGCCAAAGGCTTCACCCGTTTTATTGATACTCATTTACTCGGCAAAAAACACCCAAATCACACGCCGATTCTCGGTACTGAAGAAACAGTAAACTCGATTACGACCCGTGATGTAACCAATTACAGCTCTCGTCTCTTTACCCCGCACAATCTCATCATCCGGGTAGTAACCGAAGGAGATCTGAAAACAACACATGTACTTCGGGACGAGATCATACGCCAATTTGGTACTCTGGAAAGTGACAAGAAGCCGGTACGAATTTCGCAAGAAATCGAAGATTCTCTCAACCCGGAGTACAAAAACGGGAGTGTATACTCTAAATTTTGGGATGACAGCCGCGCTCCCTATACCGTTAACTTTGCTTGGCTTTATCAGCTTCCTGAATATTCATTTGAAACAATACCAGAATAATGATGAACTTTGCAACCAATTTGCTTCGATATTTCCTTAAAATAATGAAGTCGTTCATTCGACCATTCAAACTCTACGAATCCACAAAAACCAAAATTAGAATAACCTAATCCTAAGAAGTGTTCTATAGCAGCTGTGGCAATTTTCTTACCATCAGTTTTTACAATTGGAATTTCTTTTTTTCCGGATGAATAATGAAGTACAGCAATAAGTGGAATACCTTTTTTTAATAAATTATCTGCTAGTGGCGAATTTCTCATTATGATTCCATCCACTAAGAACCTAAAGAATATTGAAGTGGATGGAAT
>JAAXWV010000051.1 GCA_013334845.1 Candidatus Roizmanbacteria bacterium
TTTAGAATCATTTTTGCCAGGAAATCAGAAAAGCGGTGATTGATAGCACTGGATTCCCGAGCAGGTCGGGAATGACGAACAGAGATGATGACGAATAGGCATGTAATAATGGAGGAAATAATATGGAATTTTTACTGAGACTAAAAAATTATCTGTTTATGTTTATGTCCGTGTTCGGGCCGGCGACTATCACGGCTATGGCGGACAACGATGCCTCGGGTGTGGCAACCTATTCTATTGCCGGCGCTCAGCTCGGGTACCCTATTTTATTTGTCCTCATGATAACTACTGTCCTTCTCGCAGTGACACAGGAGATGGGAATCAGACTTTCCCTTGTCACACGTAAGGGGCTTGGAGATCTCATCCGGGAGTATTACGGTATCAGGGTATCGATGGCGATCTTCGTAGCGGTATTTATTGCCAATATGGGCACCATTATTGTTGACTTCGCAGCAGTGAAAACGACGAGTAGCATGTTGAATCTTCCGGTAGTGCCCACCATTATTTTTATCGTCGTTATCTCATTTTTGTTTGTCACAAAGGGTGATTATAAGGTGAATCAGAACATATTTCTCCTTTCCTGTGTGCTCTATTTTGCCTATGTGATCTCAGCTTTTAAGGCGCACCCGAACTGGGGAGAGGCTTTTTCAAACCTTTTTTATCCTCATGGGGTGCCGTTGAATGCTGACTATCTTAAAAACTATTTATTGGTTGGCATGGGTGTACTTGGCACAACCATCACCCCCTGGGGGCAATTTTTTATCAGCAGCTTTTCTTTCGATAAGAAAATCGATCTGGAAAAGATCAAATTTTCTCAGTTTGAGACCTATTGGGGCGGATTTTTGACAAACTTCTTCTCATTTTTTATGGTGGTAGCGACGGCGGCTACCCTTTTTTTGAATCAAATCCCGCTCGTATCCGGCGAACAGGCTGCTTTGGCAATCAAACCGTTTGCGGGTGAACTGGCTGGTACTCTGTTTGCCATAGGTATCTTGAATGCAGGGTTTATGGGGATAGTGATCGTGTCGCTTTCGACTGCTTATATGTTTTCTGAGATTTTTGGCCTCACCGGAAGTCTGGACAGTTCTTTTAAACGAGGTCGGAATTTTTATGTCATTTTCCTGTTTCAGCTTGTTGTGGCGGCCATCATTGCACTCTTCCCTGCTGTATCGCTCTTCCAGCTAGTCATCGCCACACAGGCGATCAATGCAATGGCACTGCCTCTGGTATTTTATTTTCTGGTAAAATTGACGAACAAAAAAGATATTATGGGCGAGTATGCGAATAATAAGTTCCAAAGTTATTTTATAGTAATATCATCTGTATTAATATTTATCGCATCGGTTGTTGCGATTGCCGCAACCATTTTTAATTTATAACCTATGAAAAAACTCATCGTGATTTCGGATTGGGCCTCGGATTCTCTTACCTGTCAGGAAGTGCGGAGTGCGGTAGAGGGGTTCGTTAAGGATCCTTCGTGTGTTAATATCTCATTTGTAGCCTCAACACCGGCGACCATCCACACTTCATTTATCATCTCGCAGATTGTTCAGACGGAAAGCCGGTATGGACAGCCGCTTGAGACCGTGATCTTTCAGAATACTGATCCACGAGTACAAACTGAGGAAGGGGTCGAGCAGGCAAAGGGTGCGGAATTTGTCATCATTCGTCTGAGTAATGGTATGTATCTGTGCGGACCAAATGCCGGATACGATTTTTCGATGATAAAGGATCAGGTGAGCGAGGTATTTATCTATCCGGGAGCGGATAAAGGGAGCCAGTTCCGATCACGTGATCTGTATGCGAAGATTTCCGCCTATCTTATGGATGGACTGGAAGACGATATGGAGCTTGAGGAAGTGTCGGTGGATACGATCCCAACTCTACAGGGATTCTATGTAGGACATATTGACAACTTCGGAAATATAAAAACGACACTATCCCATGAAGATATGAAAGGAAAATGTGAAATTGGCGATGAAGTGGCGGTGACGATCAACGGACACACGAAAAAAGTAAAGTATGTCTCCAATTTGTTTGGCGGTACGCCGGGTGAGCTGGTGATCTATCCGGGCTCTTCGGGAAAACCGGGCAATAACTGGATGGAGATCACGGTATGGCGCCACTTCACCGGCACCGAGGTATCGACCGGACTCCAAGCTTTTGAGAATCCCCGGCCGGGGATGAAGATAGAGCTGAAGTAGTATATATAGCCATATGTGGCAGGGGCGGGACATCTTCCGCCACCCCTGTCACATGGGATTGCCGCGCTCCATTTCATTCCGCTCGCAATGACGCAATACAGATAGGGATGACTTACAGTGCTGGATTGACCGGAAGGCGGCTGTAGATCTCGCTCATAGGGGTGATATATGCAAGTCCAGTTGAAATCGTATTTATAGTAATGTAATACTTTATCTTGTAACCATATATTTGGACGGCGTGAAAGAATAGGGTAAAAACCTATAGTGGATTTTGTTTTTCAAAAATTTTAAGGAATGGCTTGTCAGATGAGCTTAAAAAAATATATGCATATACAATGCGTAAATTAAAGCACTATCCTATTGCTATTATTATAGGATCTTGATAAAATTATGGTAGATAGACTAGATTCAACAGACAAAAATCCTATGTCACTAGAAAAACCTAGATTTGGCACGAACCCCGCCGAGCAAAACGCCTTTCGACGAGATGCTGCTAGAAGAACTCCACAAATCCCTCCTGGCGGTGCAGAAAAAATAGAGGAGAATGTGGTTGAGTTCCCTCTTACACCTGAACAACAAACCATTAGAGATGCGGAAAATAAATCAGCACAAAGAGCTTTAGATAAGCTGAACTTTAGTAAAAAGATGCTGCATTCTACAACCCCTGCGGACGTGTTAGTAGCTGAAGAGACTGCTCGACAACAAGCGAAAGCAGAGGCACATAAGATCTTACCCTTGAATATACCACAAGCCGAGCCAGTAGAAACGAGAACTATTTCTCGTGGCAAGTTCTTGAAAATAGGTGCAATTGCAGCTGGCACAGTCGCAGTAGGGGGAGGATTTACCTTGTTGAAAAATATATTCGGAGGTCAATCTTCAACCTCAACTGAAACGGGAAACGCTCAGCCTACTGCTATCTCAACCGAAAAATCGTATACGCCTGTTGCATCAACCCCGCTGAATGTCAATACAACTCAGGCAGGTGGAGTCCTAGAACCGGTTAATACTGCCACTCCCCAGCCAACTGAGGCACCGAAACCGACTGCGACAGTTGAGACAGCTAAGCCAGAAGCAACAGTTGTAGCTCAGATTGAAAAAGCAAGAGAATATTTTAAATCACTTGATATAGAAGCAGTAGCTAAAAATGGATTTTATATAGCTGATGGAAAGGACACTAATTACTCTTCAATGATCTTGATGAAGGATGGTGCTTCCTATGTTCATACAACGAGAGAAGAAGGCACTTATGGTGGTGTAATGTATTCTGTTCCTAAAAATGAAAAGTTTAGTGATGGGACAATCAAAAGAATTATAAAAGTGTGCGGAACTAATTTAGGTGTAATAGATGTGCCTAAAAAGTTACGGAATGGCAAGAACACTTCGATTCAATTGTTGTTGGTAGGTATATCGCCAACGACAAATATTGAAGATAGACTTATTTTGCCTGTTATGGTTGGTCTTAATAATGCAAAAGGAGATGATAAAGGCTATGCAGCAGAGACAAATGTGTATCGAGTTTCATTTGATATTTTTAAGCATACAGATAGAAAAAATTTATCGAAAAGTGAGTTGTCAGTATCTTTGTCAAATACTGATGATCCAAGTGTAATTATGCAGAAATTAAACGGAGGAAAAGGACAGACTATAGAACTTAGTTATGGTAGTGGCGCAGTAAACCTAAGCGGAAGGGAAGTATATCAAAGATACCTTGACTTGTATAATACATGGGTTCCGGCAGTGGGGGTAAATGAGAGTATTATGAATTCAAATACGGATACCTTTCAAGAAAAAGCGCAAAAATTACTAATTCAGGCTACATTTGCTAACGCCGCAACGATCGATGCGGACAAGAGTTCGGTTTTGGCACAAAACGGAGTTTTGGCAGGCTCGCTTATGGATTTGGATGCGTCTAAAATACCGTGGAATACCATACTACAGCAGCAACCAGCTGACGCTTTGGAATCATTTGGACAAGCGCTTTCTGTACTGGCTTACGGGTCAGATATACGAATCATTACTCCATAATAATCTTTCTGTTGTTTTTTTGTTTTTGCTGCCTTAAAATCAACATATGAGTCGGCATAAATTACTCGCGTTAACGGCGGTATTAGCTATCTGTTTTGTATTTTTTATAACTATTGCCGTGAACTTCTACTCACGAAACAAGTCAGCCCCTACTTGTATAAGTCCATTTATTGAAAATGGGAAGCAAGTTCCATGTGGCATTTACCGAGTTAGTAAGTCTCAAGTAACGATTGCATATATTGTCTTGAAAATTATTAACATCTCAGAAAAAAAGGATCGATTTATACTCAATTTTGTCACAAAAATACAAGATAATGAAGTTCAACGCAAAATGGTGATTCCTAAAGTTGCAAACTTAAAATATCAAGTGTGGAAAACAGAACCTAATTTATCAAATGATTCGAAATGGGAGGAAATATTTGACACGCCAGATAAAATTAAGCATCTCTTTAAAAAGAATCAATATCTCATTGTTTCTTTTGTGCATTATACGCCAAGTTTAGTATCGGTAGTTAGGAAAGATTGGCCAGAACTGAAAATATTTGAGTCGTGTTTGGATGAAAATGGACCTTTTATTGACAGTTTTAATCAAAAGGAGTCTTTTATTTTAAAGTCGCACTGGGATAATTTTATGGAGATAATTGGATGTGGCTTGATTCCGACACAGTTTTATATTCCTAATAATTCATGAAAAAGCAGCACTTACTATCTATAAGTCTCTTTTGTTTTCTATTCGGCTGCTTAATGTTGGTTGCCCCGAATGTTTTGGCTCAAGTTTGTACGGGTAGTGGCTCATATACAGAGACAACTTACGATTGTGAATCAGTCCCTGTCATAAAATATTGTGTAAGTAGTTCCACAACAAATACTACAAGTGCATCATGTTCATGGCATAATGGCAATTGTGAGCATATATCATCCAAGACTAATAGAGTTTGGTCTTGCCAGGCTGACTATAGCTGTCAACAGGATTCTGATGCAGGTAGAGAAATATACTCTTCATCTGGCTGTTCAGTAAAATCTTGTATCAATGCAGGATGTATGGCATATGGCTGTGCAAATGGGTATGCATACTACTATGGAGGTGGATGCTCAGCAGGAGATGGATGTTATGCTAATTCTTCATGCAATGTGACCCCAACTTTTACGCCAACACCAACTCCAACTATTCCCGTTGCGACTATCGGACCAACTACCATCCCTTCAGTCACTCCTACGCCAACAATACCAAGCTGTATTAATTTATATGACAAAAACAGATCTTACGAAGACTGTGGTACCTGTCACGCATGTAACAATGGCGGGGATTCCAGCTGTTGCTGCGATGATTACGGTGTTGATGGTTTTGGCCATGGGTGCTGTTCCAGAAAAACGGTAAGTCAATGCACGGCACCAACAGCTACTCCGATGCCTGTAGGTAATTGTCCATCCGCTTCGGAATACTGTGACACCTGGTCTTCGCCCGGAAGTCCTTTCTGTGTGCAAAAACAATACGATGCTGCTAACGCATGTAATACGCTCTATATTCAAGGTGGAACTTGTTGTGGCACCCAAGGAGGGAGCGGAGGCGGGTGTGGAGCTGCATGTTCGCTCAGTAATCAATGTACAGGAGACGCAAGCTGGTGTAATGGCGGGCACTGCGATGGATCAGCCTGTCGAGGAGGACCTGTAGAACGTGGCCTCCGATGTGACCAATTTTATGCAACATCGTGGAACGGATATTGTCCTGACGGTAACTGTTGGAATTGCTATAGAGGATGTGGAGACGAACGGCTTACGGGTGCGCAGTATCTCGATACTTTTACCTCAATGTATGATGGAGGGACGTCCGTGTCGGCAATATCGTATGCAGATTATCTCAATGGCCGCCCCATACCGAGTATCTCTTTAAACGATAATTTATACTGGAGGCTGAGAAACAATGGAATAATCACAAACTGTCCATTAACTCAGACGGTGAGCGGGTATTCTGCAATATCCGAGACACAATTTTTGCAAAATGTAGCTGATAACGTAGGTCCAATGAACGGTAAAATTTCAATCGGAACGGTAAAAGACGACATGTTGATTTGGGATATACGTGCTGGTCAAATCATCAATTTCGTTCCTCTCACCGGGCTTTATTACGATCCAGGTCAATATTATTTTTCTGCTCCCCTCAATTCAGGGGTTCAGAACTTTATACTCCAAGCAACCAACAATGCGCCAAGTTGTTCAGATGTTCCTGATCTTGATTCAAATCCATGCATAATCAAACTCATGGTAGCGACTCCTACACCTACACCCACTCCAACACCAACTCCCTACCCGACAGTACATATAGCGGGCAACTTAATACTCAAAACGGGATCAGATACAAATGCATGTCATGCCGCTACTTCTTCAAGTCCTATACCAATGGCAGGGATCTCACTTGTTCCTGATAGGCCCATCTGTATTACAACGGCATGCGCCCCTTCGCCAAACGCAGCGAACGCTACGAGTTATGGGTGCAACGTGCGATTTGATAACGTTGGCTGTATATCTAGAGGCGCAACACCTGCACTCAATCAACCCTTTACTCTTACTGCCCGGTCTTTAGACTTCGGCGACGGTATCTGGTCGACATCAGCGTGCGTACCCCCTTCTTCCAAGTCAATTGGCGTGTCGGGAAACGATTCAACCACGAATGATGTAGTTTTCGACTATAGCGCTACCCCATGGGTAAAACTCAACAGCGCCTCGTTTACTCACGTTGTATCAAATATATTTGAAAATATTCCTCCGATCCTTGCAACACCCTACGACGCTACGGATAATACAAGTACTCAATTTATAATTAACTCAGCCGGAGTATCACTTGGTACTGACGTAGGAAGTCATAGCTTCTTTTCCACCTCAAATTGGTACAGTATCAACTATTCGCCGGTCTTTGCGCTCACTCCTTCGACATATGACAGCTATGTACGTTCACGGAAAAAACACACCGTTATTGCCGGCCTTAATGAAATTAACCGGGGGGGGATATATATCATAAAACGCGACGTCACATTTTCCAGCGCATCGGCTGTACGCTTTACTTCACCAACGGTATTGATTGTTGAAGGAAAAGCAACATTTACAGGTGCAAGTTTTACTCCAGGAGTCGCTGTTGCGATAATTTCCACGGATACCATGAGCTTTGACACGGGAATTCAGGAAGCAAAAGGCATATTTGTGGCGCCTGTAATAGATACCGGCACAACTACTAACCAGGGGTTGAAAATTACCGGCAATCTTATAGCGAGCACTTCACTTACAAATGGAAGACTGTGGGGGGATAATACAAAACCAAGTCTCTATGTAGTAGCAGATCAAACAATGTATCTGGACTTGCTGCCCTACTTATCAACTGCTACTTATGATTGGATAAAGTTAAAGTAGCAGCTAGGATTCATTAGATTCTAGCTCCGGTAAGATTGCCGCTTTCATAGTGCTTCATGCCGAGGCGAAGTACCACTACGGCAAGCACTGTCCAGACAACTGCAAGAAAGGAAATGATCCCTATTTTAACGATACTTACCTCCTTTACCGCCTCCACAGGAAGGCCGGCAATTGCCAGCGAGGGGAGAACGAATAGAAATATGACGCGAGTGGCTCCCTGGAAAACACCTGATGGGTACATACTCGGGGCAAACATGACCTCAAAAATACTACTTCCCAGCTCGACTCCGCTGGAAATGAAAAAGGTGATGCACGAGGCGATGAGAAGAAAATTTACGAGGATAATGGTGGCAGGAATCATGAGAAAGACAAAAAATAAGATTTGAAGAAGGGTAAGATGGGCTCCCAATATAAAAATAGGGAATAATATAGCCCCAAATATGAGGTCGCCGAATGCTGAGGTGCGCATACTGAGGGTGAGGATGCGAAAATAGACGCTGCGCGGAGAGAGTAATAGCGAGTCAAACTGTCCAGTGGTAATACTATGAGGAAGTTCAGCCGCTCCCGCAAAAAAGGTAAAGACAATGCCATAGGTAATACCTGAAATGCATTGGAGACCGATGACATCGACACTTCTCCACCCGTTGATCGTGCCAAACATATGAAGGAAGAAAAACCATATCAGGACAAAAACGAAGTCATTGAGCACCATCCCTATGGTCTGAGTAATAAAAGAGAGACGTAGCTCGGCCGCGGAAAGGAAGTTGAATTTGATAAGCTCGTACATGACGCGAAGTTCTGAGAAAAACATGGCTGTTATCCTCCGTTTATTGAAACTTTTGACTGTATTTTTTTAAACATAAACATGACTATATAGAATAATACACCGATCCAGATGAGCTGAATGAGCACAAAAGAAAGCCATTGAGAGGGAAAAGAGGGATTAAACATCTGCGTGGCAAACATAGGAGCGCCAAAGGGCGCGAGGCTGGCTACTTTTTGAAATGCTTCGGGCATAAGGGCGACGGGAATATAGGCACCGCCCAATAAAAGAACCGATTTGTCGACAATCCAGAAAAAAGCCATCGTATCGTTCATCCAGAGAGCCGGAAGTGCTATAACAATATAGAGACCGGCCGAGACGAGGGTGCCGCCTACGAT
>JAAXWV010000278.1 GCA_013334845.1 Candidatus Roizmanbacteria bacterium
ATTGATTCAAAGGATATAAATTATCGACAGGTCGAGATGCTTTCACGGGCAGGTTTTATTGATGAGGCAAAAGAAATACTTGCGCGGCTGCATGAAGAGGGTATACCGGAAGCTATTGATAGTAATCTTCGGAGGATGATTTCTGAAGCCCAAGGAAGTGATCCCATTGAATCTCGTAAAGCACAATACGAATCGACAAAAAGCCTTACCGACTTAATTAATCTTGTTGTTGAATTAGAAAAGCATCAGAGAGGGAGCTTGCTGTGTGAATATGGTAAGCTACTGTTTGAAACAACACATGACCTTGAACATGCTAAATGTCTTGTAAATGCATTAAACAGCACTCGCATGTTCGAGGAACTGGTTTCTTTTTTAAGAGAAAATACCGACATACTATCTCAGTCAAAGGATCTGCGTATGTTATACGCTTGGGGCCTATATCACGAAGGGCAGTTTCTTGAATCACGTACTGCACTGGAAGATATAATTGATGAGACAGGCAGCCCAAATTACTGCGCACTACAGGTGAATCTCGGGATTGCGACTGGTGACTGGCCCTCCCTTTCCGCTTACATTGCTGATGAATACCGTAACAGAAGCGAAAAAAGTGCACAAGATCTGATTCGCATTTCTCAACTTGCCCTTAATTTAGGCTTGCCACAGGCTAAAGATTTTGTTATCGCAGCTGCAGCAAAGGCCAATTATGATCCCGCAATTTTGACTACAGCATATTTCATCGCAATAAAGGCAGGCTGGGAAAATGATCCGCAGGTTTTCAAATGGCTCGAAAAGGCTGCAGAGTTGTCAGGCAACGATGGCCCTCTTCAAAGAATGAGTATGAAGGATATTTTTGATCAAAAGCCTGAATGGGATCGTCACGAGTCAGAAACCTGGCGTTTGCTCTCACAAGGTCAAGTACCGATTTACCTTGCTGCCCTGTCACTGAATCGCACTCTCATTGATCTTACTTCTTTTCCGGCTTTAGCCAATCTTGACGAGACTGATCCGCGCAGGCGAGGTGTAATTCCTGCTTACAGCGGTAAGCGAGTGCCCTTGGAATTTGATATCACTAGAAAAGCAGTTGGTTTGGATGCAACTGCACTGCTAACCTTGAGCTTTTTGAAAATACTCGATAAGGCTCTAGACGCCTTTGGCTCTGTTTATATTCCCCATTCAACCTTGGCATGGCTATTTGAGGAACGCCAGAAAGCCGCGTTCCATCAACCGAGCCAAATAGCGAATGCACAAAGGATTAGAGATTATTTATCTACAGGTGTTTTGGAGAGATTCAATCCTACTAGTACAACAAGTAGTGACCTCGCTGCTCAAGTAGGTGACGAGCTGGCTGCATTGATTGCTGAAGCAGAGTTTGATCGAGATGGTGATGAAACGCAGCATATCGTCGTTCGTTCTGCCCCAGTAAATAGAGTTGCCAGCTTGATGGATGAAGAAGTGGACCTTTCTGCTCATGCGTCAGTTTTGAGCAGTTGCCTATCTGTAGTTGAGAAACTGAAACAGAAAGGGCAGATTACAACCAAAGAGGAAGCACATGCACGAGCATATTTACACTTACATGAAAAGCAGTGGCCGAACCAACCCGACATTTCGGATGGAGCCATCCTCTATCTTGACGATCTTGCAGTCACGTATTTCCTCCATCTGGGATTGCTTGGAAAGCTCAAAGCTGCTGGGTTAAGAGTGGTTGTGTCACGTAGAACAGTCTCTGAAAAGGATATTCTCATTTCTTACGAACGTATTTCCAGTGAAGTAAAAGAGGTTATTGAGAATATACGAGCTTTACTGAGTTCTCGGATTAATTCCGGACAAGTGATATGTGGCCGCAGTCGTAACTTTGATAAGCCTGAAGAGAAATTAGTCTTGGAGCATCCTACTGTCGGTATACTTGCTTTAGCTCCCTATTGCGACGTTGCAATTGCTGATGATAGGTTTATTAATAAGCATGAGAATATTGAAAGTTACGGTTCACGAACACCTGTTCTTTCTACCTTGGATTTGCTGGACACTATGGTAATGTCAGGCGTAATATCTGTTGATGATCGCCTTGAGTACCGCACACGGCTACGCCGAGCTGGATATATTTTTGTTCCGGTCAGTGAAGAAGAGCTTGAACACTGTTTAAAAGATTCACCTATTGCTGACGAGGCAGTGATAGAAACGGCAGAGCTTAAAGCTATCCGGGAGTCCGTCATCCGCATCAGAATGTGCGACTGGTTAACTCTACCAGAAGAAGCTCCTTGGCTGGACGGGATGATAAAGGTTTTTATTTGTGTGCTTAGAAACTTATGGCAGGATGGGGCCAATATCGGAGAGGCTACAATTCGATCAAATTGGCTCGTTGAGCAGTTAGACATTCGAGGATGGTCGCACAGCTTTGTTCCAGAGCATGCTGACCTTGGGATTGTTGCGGATGCGTTCTTGCATGATCTTGCTCGCCTTAAGCTTGTCTCGTCGATGAATGATGG
>JAAXWV010000279.1 GCA_013334845.1 Candidatus Roizmanbacteria bacterium
GCTTCCTTTAGTATGCTGATGATCTGTTCTGTACTGTAACGCTTGGTTTTCATGCGTGTAACCTCCTTGGTTGATTTTAATCATTTTTTCCACAACCAAGTGGTCCCGTTTTTCGGGCTCACGTCCCGGTGACCATAGCAGTTTGTTCGTACTGTTTCGGGATTGAGAATCCATTACCGTTATTGTTTGCCATCTGCATAAGTTCCTTTTTTTCTATGCGCATAACCAATTTTTAATGTAGCTAATCATATACATTTTTCAGTATTTATGCGTAATAATAACACCGCAAGAGGAATCATTCGAAACCGGGGAGTGGCGCACCGCAAGCTCTTCCTTTCAATTTTAATGCTGATAATGTGGTGCGACGTGAGGTCGTGTAGTTTTAAGTTGTCCGGTAATACGTACCCATTGTTCAGTCAGCAGCGCTCACAGACAAATGCAGAAGCAGCCCCCTTACGGTGAATAGCAGAACAGTACACGCAGGAGGCTGTAGGCTGAGCTGTGAGGAAACGCTAAATCTGCCATTAACAGGCGGAGAGGGGCGGGGGCAGGTAAGATAAGGCCAATACAATTGAGCTGTTGGCAACTTGGGGTAAGAATGACATCTTACCATATAGCTGGTTATGCAACAAGCCGGCGTCAAGACACAATGCTCAGAATTCATTTATTTAACAGCGCATTCAGATTTTTGTGCATTATAGATTTTACTTCATCAATAGGAATGACCCATATTTCACTCAAGGAAGTGCAAACATCCATAGCTTCCCAAGGCATAACAGGTTTTCCATTCAGAATGGCAAACGGCCCATCAGATTCTGGAAATATCAAGTATTTCGGAATTCTTGATATTAAATCTTTCCCCTTCTTGCTGTAAACCATTAAAGGATTAATACTGAATCGGCACTGCATATCAATTGCTGCTTGTAAATCAGTAATTGATCCTGTAAACCAATGTAGAATTGGTATTCCGGAGTCCGGGTATTTTTTTAAAATTTCAAGAACCTTTGCAACCGAACCTCTGGAATGGATACTTATAATGCGACCGCCAGCTTTCTGGCACTCTTTTATTGTTCTATCAAAAATCATTTCCTGTTGTGGCAGTGATTTTACATATCCTGCAGAGCCATCAATACCAATTTCGCCTATAAAATCAGATTGTGGAATCAATGATATAAGAAGATCGAGTTCATTAAATTTCTCGACAACGATTTCCGGATGCAATCCCAGTGCGACTTTGATATTGTCATATCCTGAAAAAACTTTGTTTGTTATAACCCATGCACGAGGACTTGTTGTGACAGCAAGGGTGAAACTGTTGATACTGTTTACCTTTGCAAGAATATCCATCGCATTTTTGTAAAGATCCAAATGAGTATGCAAATCCATCATAACACACCGTTGCCCTTCAAAAAATATTCAATTTCCTTAAAGCCCCTTGTTACAACGCCTTCAAAATCATTTCTTTTGTCAGTATCTGCAAAAAAGAGATTACTGGAAACAAAATGATGAATACCTACTTGGTTGATTTTGTAGCAGGCTGTCGCCATAGCTCCAACATCATTTGGACCATGCATCAGGCCTGCTAATGATAGATTATTAAATTTGTATCCCTTTGTTGTGATGTCAACGACCCCAGCTTTTAAAAAAGCAGCTCTTCTCACCATACAAGGGACACAACGTCCACAATGTTGCATTGTATGAACCCTATATTTCCCACAACTCACTGATTCATCTATCAATTCACATAAAAGGCTTCTATTTTTACATTCCAACATAAGCTCACCTTTAGTTTTAAACTGATATGGTGTAATCAACTGAATGCATATTTTAAGCTTGGACCAAATATTTTGGATGCAAGCCAGATATACAGGGTGCGTCGTCTTTGTACTGAAGCTCCCCATGCGACCTGAATTGAGAGGTATATTCAAGCTGATAAAACCATTTTCAGGAATGAAAATTTTAACAGGTGCTCCATTTTGTGTATTAATTGCGGATGAAGCTAAGGCCGCAAATGCAAAAAAGACTATTGATCGACCCCTTGTTGAGCCTTCCGATTCTCCACTAGGCGGATGAATCTTGTGACTCCACTGGAAGTGAGCACTTTCAGGTCTTATTCTTTTCGCATATTCTCTTTGCGTTTTAGCATCACCTCTTACAATCTGGGAAACAAAAATTGGTTTGTTATTATCTGATGTCAGGTCAATTGCTCCAACCAAACTATCTATTCCACCTGACAATAAAGAAACACAATCACAATCATATTGCTTGATATTCTTAGCTTTGGGTGGATTTACACCACCATCTTTGAACGTTAAATACCAAAAATCTCCTGTCAAAAACCTTAAGGTCTTCTGTAGGTTAAGTTTTACTGGTTCCCATACAGATGGATTACAAAGATGAACAGTCAGATCTATTTGTCTTGTCCAGCCGTCAGCACTCGTTTTTCTATGTATGGAATTGTCAGCCGCAGCGACTGAGAG
>JAAXWV010000280.1 GCA_013334845.1 Candidatus Roizmanbacteria bacterium
TTCAATAAACTTTGCAGTATCAGTAAGCAGTGTTAGCAAAGGCGAAACATTAAAAGATACTGTAAAAAATATTGAAGCGATGAAAGTCGATATGATTGTAGTTAGGCATGCTTGTGCAGGTGTCCCACTAATGTTAACAAAAATTTCGGCTTCAAATGTTATAAATGCCGGCGATGGAATTCATGAACATCCTACTCAGGGTTTGCTTGATATGTATTCAATACGTGAAAAACTAGGTAGGCTTGAAGGATTAAAAGTTTGCATTGTTGGAGATGTTGCTCATAGTCGTGTTGCACTTTCAAATATTTATGGATTAAAAACAATGGGCGCAAAAGTTTCTGTTTGCGGTCCTTCCACAATGATTCCAAAATATTTAGATGAACTTGGTGTGGACGTAATTCATAATATTGATGAAGCGATCCAGGAAAATGATGTTCTGAATATTTTAAGAATACAACTTGAAAGAAAAGCACGGGAATATTTTCCTTCAATAAGAGAATACTCAAAATACTTTGGAATTGATAAGGAACGATTAGAAAAAAATGGTAAAGATATTGTGATACTTCATCCGGGACCCATAAATAGTGGTGTTGAGATATCTTCAGATGTTGCTGATGGATCATCACAAATAATTTTACAACAAGTTACAAATGGAGTTGCTGTCAGAATGGCAGTACTATATTTGCTTGGAACTCTTAATTAGAAAGATTTGAAAATGAAAGTAGTATTAAAAAATGTAAATGTGTTAAATCCTCATCAAAATGTTAACGAAAAAAATGTTAATATTTTAATTGAAGATGGAAAATTCAAGAATATCGGCAAACTAACTGAGGCAGAACTAAAGGATGCTAAAGTTTTAGAATTGGATGGAAAGTATATCGTTCCAGGATTTTTTGATATGCACGTTCATTTACGTGAACCTGGTAGAGAAGACGAAGAAACAGTTGTAACAGGTTGTAATAGTGCGGCAAATGGCGGATTTACTGGAATTGCATGTATGCCAAATACTGATCCAGCAATTGATTCTGCTGAGGTTGTAGTATTAATTAAGAAACAATCTGCAAATCATTTAGTAGATGTGTATCCTGTTGGTGCTGCAACAGTTGGAAGAAAAGGTGAAGTGCTTTCTCCGATGGCAGAACTTAAAGATGCTGGTGTTGTTGGATTTTCTGATGATGGAATTGCAATAAAAACTGCTTCAATACTAAAACGCTCACTCGAGTATGCTAAGATGTTTAATCTTCCAATAATTGAACATTGTGAAGATGAATCTCTAGCTGGTGGGGCTATGAATGAAAGTATTAACTCTACTTTCCTTGGTCTTCCTCCAATTCCTTCTGTGGCTGAGGATCTGATTGTGATGCGGGATATTTTAATGGCAGAATACACAGATGCAAAAGTTCATATCGCTCACATCAGCAGTAAAAAATCTGTTGAGATGGTGCGTGATGCAAAGAAAAAGAGTATAAAAGTTACAGCGGAAGTTGCTCCTCATCATTTTACATTAACTGATGATGCAGTTAAAACTTATGACACAAATGTTAAGATGAATCCGCCGTTAAGAACAAAAGCAGATGTTGATGAGATCATAAAAGGATTGAAAGATGGAACTATCGATTGTATAGCTTCCGATCATGCACCACATTCACTGGAAGAAAAGGAGATGGAATTTGAGTACGCTCCAAATGGAATAATCGGATTGGAAACTCAAATTGGTTTAGCATTTACTGAGCTTTATCATAAAAAAGGAGCGCTTTGTGCTGCCCGTACAGGGGATGATGTAAATCCGGCAAAAGCCTCTTCAGGGAGCCAGTTTTACATTGTACAGGGGAAAACAGTTACCGAACGCGACCTGGTGAAACTGACCGCCAATTGGGCAACGCTTGGCAGCCGGCCGATCAGCGAGCTGATGACCTGTCCCGTGGTCACTATCCATGGCAACCTGAGCCTGTTCGAGGCTTACAGTATCATGCTCTCCAACCGGATCCGCCACCATGTCGTGGTGAACAGTGCCGGCAGGATCATGGGGGTCATGAGCCAGTCCGACCTGATCAACGTGCTCGGTCTCGAATATTTTGTCGAGATGCGGCTGGTCGAGCAGGTCATGACGAAGGACATCGCTACCATTCAACTGACCATGCCGCTCAGCGCTGCAATCGAGCGGATGGCCGCAGCAGGAATCAGCTGTGTTGTTGTCGTCAACGGGACTGAGCCGGTCGGTATACTGACTGAACGGGACGCCGTCCGCCTGGTCGCCAGGGGGATGGACCTGAATGCAGCAAAGGTCGCCGCTATCATGAGTCGACCGGTGCTGTCGGTGAAGCTTGGTACCACGGTCCACAGTGCCGCCAGGTTCATGCGGCAGGAGCGGATCCGCCGTATCGTCGTGATTGACGATCAGGGAAGCCTTCAGGGGATCATAACGCAGACGGATATCGTCAGGGGTTTGGAAGGGAAATATATTGAAGCGCTGAAGGAGA
>JAAXWV010000281.1 GCA_013334845.1 Candidatus Roizmanbacteria bacterium
TTAGTACGTCAAATACCCGGTATTTGACGTACTAATCCGTTTTTTACAACACGAAGGATATAAGACTACCTATGTACAGAATGTCACGGACATTGACGATCCGCTGATCGAACGTGCTCGCAAAACTAATACTACTTGGGAGGCTCTGGCTGAGTACTGGACAAAATACCTCGTAGACGATTTCCACTTTCTGAACATTCAGATGCCCGATCATTATGTCAAAGCAACTGATGAGTTGAAGACCATGCAACAAATAATCCGACAACTTCTTTCCAGTGGTTTCGCCTATGAAAAAGAAGGAAACGTGTATTTCGATATTGCCAAATTTCCTGCGTATGGAGATTTATCTAAATTGAGCAGGGGAGAGATGTATATCATTTCTCAGGAACGGGGAAATGACGTTCATGATCCCTTCAAGCGGGATCCTCTCGATTTCCTCTTGTGGAAAAAATCTACTCCTGGCGAACCCGCGTGGTCTAGTCCGTGGAGTGATGGACGGCCCGGTTGGCATATTGAATGCACCGCCATGAGCACAAAATATCTCGGTGAACAGATTGATATTCATGGTGGCGGGGCCGACCTCATTTATCCTCATCATGAATCTGAGATTGCCCAGGCAGAAGGGTTCAGCCGTAAACACCCGTTTGTCCGTACCTGGATGCACGTTGGGATGGTCTATTACAAGGGAGAGAAAATGAGTAAGTCGTTGGGGAACCTTGTCTGGATTAAGGAACTTGCTAAGAAATACTCTGCAAATGCAATCCGGTATTATCTCCTCTCTCATCATTATCGTGCCGCATGGGAATATCGTGACGAAGAAATGGAAAGGGCTGCTCAAACAATACAAGAGTTGGAGCGTAGAGTAGGGGAGAGTGATTCCGTACCCGAGCATGAATTCAGAGATGCCCTCTCTCATGATCTCAACACTCCGTTCGCCTTGGAAGTGATGCAGAAAACCAAAAACCCTTCCTCACTGCACGCCATGATGAAAATCATGGGCTTCCAAACCTGATTACAAATTTCTTGTTCTTTCTCCTTTATTACCCGACTATTTCCCCGCTCTTAACTCATCTCGTTATGATTCAACATAGAAATGCATAGTTGTCTAATATTTTTAAAAGGGGGTGATACTTATGGCAGGTAAGCATGGGGATCGGAGAGGTTTTGCTTCAATGGATAAAGAAAAACAACGTCAGATCGCTTCTAAAGGGGGTAGAGCAGCCCATCAGTATGGTAAGGCTCATCAGTTTACTTCTGAAGAAGCTCGCCGAGCAGGCAAACTCTCCCATAAACGGACGGAAAGGTAATTATCTTATCTTACACGAGAAGTTGTTTTCGTAGATTCTCTATACTATCAGCGTCATAGATAGAAAGGGTAAGTATCGATTTTCCCAATTGTTGTAAGGTTTTCTTCTTCTCTTCAAGCTCTTCTGGAGTAACTGCGTCATATTTTGTCAGTAAAATTATTTCCTTTTTTTCAACGAGAGCAGGATTATGTTTATGCAATTCCTCCCGAACCGTTTTTTAATCACGCATCATATCTGCCGAATCGGCAGCTACACAATGTAGAAGCATCTGTACTTTTTCGATATGTTTTAGAAATTTAGTGCCCAACCCTTTTCCGCTTGAAGCACCTTCAATAAGTCCCGGAATATCGGCAATGACCCGATTGTAAAATGCCCCTAAATTCGGTTCAAGAGTCGTAAATGCGTAAGCCGCTGTTTTTACATTTGCCGCTGTCAATTCATTGAGAAGTGAACTCTTACCTGCATTGGGTAATCCAATAAGTCCAAAGTCGGCAATGAGTTTTAGCAGCACTTTAAATTTCTTTTCCTGGCCCGGTTTGCCCTTTTCAGCCCGTCGTGGAGCAGTGAAGCGAGCATTAGTAAGCTGCATATTGCCTTTGCCGCCCCATCCGCCCCGGCACAATGGGACCAACTCACCTTCATTCATGAGTTCTACTTCTTCTTGCGTCTCGAGGTTAATAAAAGTTGTTCCTACCGGCACATCGAGGATGAGATCGTCTCCATCAGCACCTGTTTTTTGAAAGCTTTGCCCTACTTTGCCATCTTCTGCGACAAATAACTTTTGCTTTACATAATGATTGAGGGAAGAAATTGTCCGATTTACCCGGGCATACACTGATCCGCCCTCTCCGCCACGTCCGCCATCAGGCCCCGTTTTCGCTCCTGGAAAGAAGGATACTTTGCCATCGCCGCCTTTTCCGGCTCGTACCACAATATATGCTTCGTCAATTAACATAAATCAATTATACACTATGTATTGAAAAATAATTTTAATTCGGATTGATTTAACAATCTAAATAGTTATTTTATCCTCTCAATTGAAGAGTGTTATCGTATGTTTAGCCTCAACTACTGCTTGACTTTTCGCTCAAAATGAGTTGAAATGATTTTAGAGCATTAAATGCTTTGAATTCAGATGGAAGGAGGTGATATACGATGGCAGTACAATTTT
>JAAXWV010000052.1 GCA_013334845.1 Candidatus Roizmanbacteria bacterium
TGATACCCCTCTCATATATCGACTATTGTAGACTAACTGTCTTAGAAACTTGTCTTATTATATGGGGTACCTGTCAGTTGTTATTATTGACAAAATCTGTCTTATGATATCTGTAATCGGCATTTTAGCCTATGCTATTTTTCACACGAAACCTCTAATTTCATTAGCCATTGTGTCAGTATCTGAAGTTATTTCATTCATACCTACATTTAGAAAAACCAAAAACGATCCTTATTCAGAATCGTTACCAAGTTATTATCTCCTTTTGCTTAAGCTTGTTTTAATTTTAGCAGCTTTGCAAACATATAATTTTCTGACTGCTTCTTACTCAATATTGTGGATTGTAGTAATAGTCACATTTTTATCTTCTGTATATTATTGGAGAGCAAGTATGCAAGCAAGAAAGATTACTAAATAAAGACTTTATATAAAGGCTATAAATTAACTCAACTTTGATACATCACTAAAAAAGAGCGGGTTACTCTACCGCTCTATTTTGGTAATTACCAACCGTTTTTGATACGCTACTTTTTTTAGTCGGGGCGGCGAGACTTGAACTCGCGACCTTACGCTCCCAAAGCGTACATTCTAGCCATCTGAACTACGCCCCGTATGAAAAATACCAAATCACAAATTCCAATAACCAATTAACAAAACCGTGCTATCGTCATTCCCGACCTGCTCGGGAATCCAGTGTATAAATTACCGCTTATCTGGTCTCTTGGTCGGAATGAATCCGTTGGATCCCCTTGTTCAAGGGGATGACGGACAAATAAACTCAAATTAAAAATTCCCTTCTTAGCCTATTGTACCAGTAAACTGCTTCAACTTCAAACCGGGAGGGGGTACAATTAAAGTATGCGGAAACTCTCTATCCGGAAAAAGCCACTTCAGTACATAATTATTCTCGTCTTTTCTCTGATTCTCGGCTCACTTGGACTTGCTCCCCAGCTACATTTCAAGCAGTCAACTACCCCGAGCCCGGCCCCTTCCCACACAACACCAGTACCATCAACACATTCGCAGACTGCTGTCCAAACGACCCGTGTTACTCGCATCGTTGATGGAGATACCATCGAAATAGAAAGTGGTCAAAAGGTGCGTTACATTGGCATTGACACACCCGAGCTCCACCACCCTACCAAAGGTGTGCAATGTTATGGCCAGGTGGCCAGTGATAAAAATAAAGAGTTGGTTCTCAACAAAACAGTGCGACTTGAAAAAGATGTTTCAGAGAATGATAAATATGGCCGACTCCTCCGCTATGTGTATGTAATTGATCCCAATAATCCTCAAGGGGCAACAAGCGGCGGGATGTTTGTAAATGAGTATCTGGTAAAAGAAGGGTATGCCCATGCGGCTACTTTCCCTCCCGATGTGAAATATAGTGAGCACTTCATACAACTCGAAAGGGGAGCACGAGAACAGATGAAAGGGTTGTGGAAAGCCTGCCCGGGAAACAAATAACACATTTCCCCATTCTCCCTCTTAATTGCTATAATAGAGGTATGTACCAACCTGATAAAACTATTCTCAAAAAATACGCCGATGTACTTATCAAATTTGCTCTCTGGAGCGGCAAGGGAGTCCAAAAGGGAGAGGTAGTCAGCCTTCAAGTGCCCGAGAGTGCCAAACCTATACTAGAACCTCTTCAAAATGCCATACTTGAAGCGGGTGCCAACTACATCACTAATTACCTTCCCGAAGATGTATCGCGCAGCTTTTATGATAAAGCCAATGATGATCAGCTTATCTTCTATCCAAAACGCTATGCCCTTGAGCGAGTTAACACCTGTGATCATTTTGTAAATATCATCTCCACCAACAATAAATACGAACTAAAAGGAGTCGATAGTAAGAAAATTATGGAACGCAACAAGGCGGGAAAATTCTACCTTGACGCTTTCCACGCAAAAGAAACTGCGGGGAAAATGACCTGGACACTCGGACTTTATGGAACAGATGCAATGGCACAGGATGCTCGTATGTCGATAGAAGACTACTGGGAGCAGATTATCAAGGCATGCTTCCTTGATTATGAAGATCCTATCTCTCAGTGGCGAAAAATTTTCTCGGAAATCGAAGAGACTCGAGAAAAACTGAATACTCTTAAAATCGAATGGGTTCACATTAAGGGCGCTGACGTCGATCTCCGGGTCAAGCTCGGCAAGGAGCGTCTATGGCTTGGCGGAAGCGGACGCAATGTCCCTTCGTTTGAACTTTTTATATCACCTGACTGGCGAGGCACTGAAGGACATATTAAGCTAAATCAACCTCTTTACCGATATGGAAATCTCGTAACAGGAATTGAACTGGAATTTAAAAAGGGCCTTGTAGTTAACGCGAAAGCGACTGAAAATGAAAAGCTCCTCAAAGATATGATTGCAGTAGAGAACGCTGATAAAATTGGTGAATTCAGTCTCACCGACCGGCGGTTCAGTCGCATCACCCGATTCATGGGGGAGACCCTTTTCGATGAAAATATCGGTGGCGAATACGGTAATACACACATTGCACTCGGCCAAGCATATAAAGATAGTCATCCAAACCAAGCTGCTCTCACTGAGGGAGATTGGGAAGAGCTTGGCTACAATGAGAGTGTTATTCACACCGATGTTATTTCCACCTCAAATCGAACTGTGACGGCTACCCTGTATGATGGCTCGGAAATGATTATTTACCAAGACGGCGAATTTACTCTCGATAAATAACGAAGTAAAGATGTATAGTGTAGTATGGCACTAAACTACACTCCGTTAAAAATGCCTGGGACTAAATCAGCTGATTACAGCTCTCTCTTTTCGATGCTGAAATTGCCCCTTATACTCATGGGGGGCGGAGGCGCTTTTCTGCTGTTTCTCATATTCGTGGGTCTTGCCTTACATCCGCGCCAGACGTCTAGCACTGATGCAGTAGCTTCTCCCACTCCTCGCCCAAAAAATCTGACACCCGTGCCCACAAGCCAACTAGTACCGGATACTACAGGAAATTATTCACTCTACACAGTTCCCAATGTGGCCACCTTTAAGGTACCTTCCGATTGGGTAGCTACAGCCATACAGCCGTTAAAAACAGTTGATCCTCGCCTTTATACACGACGATGCAATGGGCCCTACCTTATCTCCAATAGCACTCCATCTGCGGTTATCGTTCTCGATATCCAGACCGCAGCAACCAGCAGCGCCAGTTGTATTTCACGAGGAGATCTGGAGGATTTTACCTATCGTCATATTTCCACCTTTACCCCACCAAAAGATATAAAAGTAGTGAAATGGAAAGAAAATACCAGTTATGAAGCAGGAATCATTCGACAAAGTGTCTGGGATCGTGATTTGCTTGAACAGTATTCATATATTAGTGATGAACTCGATAAACGATTGCAATTCTCTCTCTTTTTTAAAGACGATGGAGTTAATAAACCCGAACGTATATTCGATGTGATTCTGGCATCAGTTCAATTTCTCCCGAAACCAGTCGTAGTCCGGGAAGAGTTGTCGCCATACGAGTTGAAAAGCCTAAAGTTTAGTGTTCCCAAATCATGGACGGTCAAAAAGAACAGTCCAAACAGCGATCAAAATTTTTATCTATTAAATCCTACCGCTTTTAAAGAATCTGAAAACCCCGCAATCAGTATAGTCTATGCACCTCAAGTATCACTCATCGACCAGAAGCAGAAGCTTATCACCTCCCTAGCCCTTGAACAGGTTGAGGAAAAATCAATTCTTGTTGGTGAGCGTGCCGGACTCCAGATTACCGGTTTTGCCAAAACCACCAGTCTCAATAAGACGGTAATTATTACGCTACTCCCCTACGGAAATAGTGTGTATATCGTACAGGATTTCGCAACGATCAATGATCATTTGACACAATACAATACACTGCTGTCCCGGATGGCTTTCAGTGGAGAGTAATCTCGCCTACTGCTTCGCTGGCTATGAACTATAATACTGATTATGATGGTGAGTATATTTATCACACTTCTCGCACTTCTCGGGATTACTGATTCCGTCTATCTGGCATACGAGCACATTATTCATGCTATTCCACCATGCTCTTCAGGTCTACTGGTTGATTGCGGACAAGTACTCACCAGTAAATATGCTATCTTTTTGGGAATCCCTTTGGGAATATGGGGAGTTACATACTATGCTCTCGTTTTTGCAGCTACAGTGGTGTCGTTTTTCATGTTAAGACGTTACAGCCGATGGATAACCCTGATAGCCACAACGGGTGGTTTTTTGTTTTCTCTCTATCTAGTTTTCCTTCAAGTATTTGTCATTCATGCTATTTGCCTCTACTGTCTCGGGTCCGCTCTTATTACTACCTTGCTTTTTCTGTTATCCCAAACTGAATTTTCACTCGAGAGAAAACAGCTTCTGGTCTCCTCATCAAAATTTCTCTACAAAAATATTATTAAAAAACTGTTTTTCCAGATCGATCCAGAGAAGGTCCACGAAGTGATGCTATCAAGCGGTGAAATTCTAGGAAACTGTTTGCCTGCTCGTACTCTAGCTGCCTATGCATTTCGACAAACAAATTCATCACTCACTCAGACAATCGATAACATCACCTTTCCTACGCCAATCGGCCTTGCAGCTGGCTTCGACTATGAAGCAAAACTTATGAAGATACTTCCAGAACTCAACTTTGGATTTGAAACAATCGGTACCATCACCAATCACCCGTACGAAGGGAATAAAAGACCGCGCCTTGGCCGATTACCTTTATCTCGTTCCCTCATGGTAAATAAAGGTTTTAAAAATGAAGGAGTAAAAGCCATTATCAGTAAAATGAGCGATCGAAATTTTACCATTCCGATAGGTATCAGCGTGGGTCGCACCAATAAGGCAAAGCTTAAGACTCAAAAACAAAGCATTCAGGATATCATAGCAACATTCGAGAAACTCGAGGAAGCACCTCTCACGCACGCGTACTATGAGCTCAATATCAGTTGTCCCAACCTCATAGGCGATATTACTTTCTACCCTCCTCAAAATCTCAAAGAATTACTCACTGCTGTAGAGACAATGAAATTGAGTAGACCTATATTTGTCAAAATGCCGATTGAAAAGTCTGATAAAGTTACACTCAAAATGCTCGAAATTATTGCTCAGTTTTCTATCAATGGGGTCATATTTGGAAACCTTCAAAAAGACCGTAACCATCCTTCACTCAATCCAACAGAAGTTAGCCAGTTTCAGACAGGTTATTTTAGCGGAAAGCCCACCTGGGAACGATCGAATCAACTTATTTCACTCTGCTACAAGTACTATCACGACAAGCTTACTATTATCGGCTGTGGTGGCGTATTTTCCCCTGAAGATGCATATCTGAAATTCAAACATGGAGCCTCACTCGTTCAGCTTATCACCGGAATGATTTATGAAGGGCCACAGCTTATAAGTGACATCACTCTTACCCTTCCCGTCCTCCTAAAAAAAGATGGATTTACACACATCTCACAGGCTGTTGGATCAACATCGCGGTAAGACTTTTGTAAGAACAGACCATCGAAACTTTTTCTTCTCCCCCGCTAATATCTTGTGTTGATTTACATTGTAGGGATAATCCAAAAATAGATGTTCATACCAAACAAAAAGCACGCGTAACTCATTAATTCATCAATTATTCATCGCTATAATGAAGCCTCCTTTTATTGTTCCAAATTCGCGGATTGTTATAATGATAATATGGTAAAGAATATTCTGGTAATCGAAGACGATAACGGAATTCAAGAATACCTAAAGGAATTACTATTGGATAACGGATATTCCGTACAAACTGCCTCGGATGGAGTAATTGCCCTTACTTACATTAAAAAATCCCAACCCGATTTGGTAATACTTGATCTCGGACTCCCCAATCTTAGCGGCGAAAGTGTATGCCAGGAAATACGGAAAGATTTTCCTCACCTCCCGATTATTATCCTTACAGCTAAAGATGAAGTGAATGATATCATTCATGGCCTTAATCTCGGGGCAGACGATTATATTACCAAACCATTTGTTGGTGACGTATTGCTTGCTCGCATCAAAGCTCGCCTCCGTCAAGGAGATAACAGTGCAAACAAGCTGACCATTGCTGACTTAGAACTCGATAATAAGACGCTTGAAGTGCACCGCAGTGGGAAACTTATTCAGCTTACTCCGCAGGAATTTAAACTGCTTCAGTATCTTATGAACAATAAAGGACGAATACTCACCCGGGAGATGATATTGAGCCGTATTTGGCTATCGAGTGCCGACATCGAGACTCGGGTCGTTGATGTATATGTAGGATATCTGCGAAAAAAAATCGATGTCCCGTTCAAGAAAAAACTCATCCACTCCGTACGGGGCTTCGGATATGTTATTAAAGAATAATTATGTGACTGGTTTTGACTAAATGGTAACATTACGTTAGAATGGGAACCGATGGGTACTTCACAATCTTCCCGAGTATTTTCCGATCTGGAACGAGTAATTACAGTCAAAGCAAGCGACTCCTTTTGGAAAAAGGTCCTCCTCTATATGGGACCAGGATTCCTTGTAGCAGTGGGCTATGTTGATCCGGGAAACTGGGCAACAGATCTTGCTGCTGGTTCAACTTTCGGTTATACCTTGTTATTTGTCATTTTTATTTCCAACCTTTTTGCACTGCTCCTCCAGTATCTAGCTGCGAAACTAGGGATCGCGAGCGGGCAAAATCTTGCGCAAATATGTCGTGCTCGCTTTCCTAGGCGTGTCAATATTTTTTTATGGATACTCGCTGAAATTATGATTATTGCCTGTGACACTGCGGAGGTAGTTGGATCGGCAATCGGAATCAATCTCCTTTTCCATATACCCATTCTGCTTGCAATCGGAATTACCATCGGCGATGTACTTCTGCTCCTATTATTACAGAGACGAGGGTTTCGCTATCTGGAGGCATTTGTAATTTCCCTCATTGGAATTATTATTGTTTGTTTCGCTCTTGAACTATTTTTTTCCCAACCTCAACTCTCTGCCATTCTGTACGGGCTCATCCCCACAACGGAAATTTTCAAAAATCAACAACTGCTATATTTAGGAATCGGCATTCTTGGCGCAACAGTCATGCCGCATAATCTATATCTCCATTCAGCGCTCGTACAAACACGCACTTACGGAGATACTTACGAAGCAAAAAAAGAAGCATTGAAGTTTTCCACAATCGATTCGTTTGCTGCTCTCACAATTGCTCTACTAGTAAATATGTCTATCCTCATTCTCTCGGCCGCTACATTCCATGTAAAAGGCGTTGGGCAGATTGTAGAACTTGGACAAGCATACCAGCTTCTCGCACCGCTCCTGGGAACAGTCGTTGCCAGCACTGTGTTTGCCATTGCTTTGATAGCTGCTGGGCAGAGTTCGACAGTTACCGCCACATTAGCAGGCCAGATAGTTATGGAAGGCTTTGTCAATCTTCAACTACCCCCATGGATACGGCGGCTTGGTGTTCGTATACTCGCTATTACTCCTGCCCTGCTTGCAGTACTTATCTTTGGAGAAAACGCACTAGGAAATTTGCTTATTCTTACTCAGGTCATTCTCAGTCTTCAACTATCTTTTGCGGTATTTCCTCTCATCTTTTTTACTAGTAGTAAAAAGGTGATGGGACGATTTGCCAACTCGCTCCCTGTCCGCATAGCGGCTATCATAACCGGAACAATAATTGCGGCACTCAACCTATGGCTCGTAATAACTGTTCTTTAATCACGTCCCCGAGCCTGTCCACCTTTTCTGGCGACCTCTTGACGGGTTGCCTTGTTTGCCGCCTGTAACCCTCGTTTTTCATGATACGCCTCACCACCAGCCCGTGCCACTCGTTCACGGGTATCTTCACTCGCAGAAGCAAGCCCTCGTTTATCTTTTGCCATAAACATGATGTGGTAACTACTAACGTCTTTATCGTATCACTGAAAAGTAATAGCAGATTTAGAACCCCGTAAGATTCGGGTAATGTTCCAATTCTTCCCGATAATTTTCGGAGAGAATACGCACCTGAGAAGCATGGCTACGCAGATACTGAGTAAGTACGATATATACATCATAGTCGAATGATGCTTCCTCTCGCCATTTTATCCGTTGAGCGTAGTCGTCCCCTGCTATCTCACCCATCAATATCCATTGATCAAAAATATATCCAGTTGTTAAAGAATCCATAGATTCGGTAACAAGGATCGGGCCCTTATAAGGCCATTTTTTAATTCCCTCGTTCATAAATGCCATGTCAAACCTCCGGTTATAATCAATTGCGGATTCTTTCTGACAGCAAGCACCATAGCAACGTTCCAGTTTATACATAAAACAGGCACCATTTCCTTTTTCCAGCCCCATAAGTCGCGGGCATAGAGAATATTTTTCTGTCAGATTTTTCAAATGTTGTTTAGCGCTATTTTTGCTTTTTCCGAGTAAAAGCACCTGGGGGATCTGATCAAAAGTGAGAGGAGCTTCAAAAGTAATAGCGACTTGCTTGTATCCATAATTATCTTGTGATGCTCGTATCACCGCACTTTTTTCCACCCGTCGCAATCTTTTATTAAAAATCGGCATTTGACTCTTAATAAGTTGTAATTCCAAAAGGAGTGCGCCTAACTCGCCGGCAGTCGGAATTGACTCAATAGTTGTGACCTGCTGACATAATCTCATTTCGCTGCTGGAACGATAGTCATTGGTGAAATGGGAGAGAACCCGGCTTTTCATATTAACAGCTTTACCTATATAAAGAACAGTATGTTCTGATGAATAGAAAATATA
>JAAXWV010000282.1 GCA_013334845.1 Candidatus Roizmanbacteria bacterium
TTGAAACTTTAGTAAATCTAAAATTGGGGACAATGTTTGTTATTCAAAAGAAATATTTATATGCTATCGAATTTTTTGAAAAAGGACTAGAATTAGATAAATCATTAAAAGTAAAAGATCCTTTACAGAAATTACAATTTATTACAAATATAGTGGATTGTTATATTGCAATAGGTGAGTATGATAAAGCATTAAAATACTATGCTGATTTAGCCAACCTTAGCGTATATTTAGATGATCTGGATAATATGGCTACAACCAACTGGAATATTAGCCAGGAATATTTTGATGCTAAAGAATATAATATGGCAAAAAATTATGCTTTAAAAACGCTGGCAATTTATGAATCTTTAACAATATTTAGAAATATGATAAGAACTCAAGTGGTGCTTGGATCATTATTAATGACCAAGAATCAATCTAAAAAAGGTTTGGAATATCTCAATCAAGCACTGTTTCTATCGCAAAGAGTAAATGATAAACACAGTGCAGCTCAAATAGGGGTTAAGCTGGCCAAAGTCCATAATTCTACAAATCAATCTGATGCAGCCATCAATTATGCGGAAGATAGTATGCTTTACGCGAGTGAAAACGGAGAGTTAGCAACATATGCTCAAGCTCTTATTGAAAAAGCAAGAGCTTATAAAATTAAAGGTGATCTGGAAAAAGCCATGGTTTTTTACAAAGAATCAATTGAACTTATAAATAATTCTAATGACAAAAGCTCTTTGGATACAATTTATTTTGAATATAGTAAAGTTTTACAGCAGTTGGATTATGTAGAAGAATCAACCATTGCTATGGAAACAGCGTATCTTCTAAGTAATAAAAAAGCAAATATAAATCCTATAATTCTTTCAAGTATCATCTCCGAGTAATTTAATTGTTGTAATACTTTTTAATCTCAAAGGGTCATGAGTCAGTGCTTATTTTTTTTGTATAGACCCTATAACTTCCATCCGTAAATTCAAATGGTAAAAGAGAAAGACCCTGGGAATAACACCAGGGTCTTTGACTATTATGCTATGAAAATGTCTTAAGAGTTTATTGTTATTTCAGGCAATTGAAAATTCAAATCCAGTACGCCATTTTCTGGTTGGATGAGAGAGCTAGCTCCCTGACTGCCAGTACTGGAGATAGCAGTAATAGAGGCGATATTGCTGAAATTGGATAAACCCCCTGGCCCCACAGAAACAACAGCAAATTGATAAACATCTCCACTAGTGCCACCTACCAGGTTAGCAGTTGTCGTATTTGGAGAGTATAGAGCTTTAATATAAGCCCAACTGCCATTCTTTGTAGCATCTCGATATGCTATCAAGAAACCAGTCTCGTTCGTAGAGTTGTCTTTCCAGTTAAGAGTGAATTGGACGTTTGTTTTTGCTACAACAGTGAGATTACTGGGAGCATTTGGTGAGGCTGGATTTACTACATTACTATAAGCTGAATAGCCAGCGGTAGTATTCCAGGCACGTACTCGATAATTGTATACAAACCCAAAAGGCGGCGTATCAGTATAAGTAGTTATATTTGCACCTACATATCCTAACACTGACCATGCACCACCCCAATACAATTGTCTTTCAATGTAAAAACGGTTTTCAGCAGAGGAATTATCTTTCCAATTTAGTTTAACTGTGACAACACTGGAACTTGAAGAGCCTATAGCTGTAGCGGTCAAATTACCAGGTGTTCCCAATGGCAAGAGATTGACAACCTGTTTTAATGTCGACGATGTGCTAGTTAGATAGCCGGTTGAACCCCCATATACTGCGGTAATGGAATGTGTACCTGCTGATAGGGAGGTGGTTGTAAATTTAGCTTGCCCGCTACTTAAACTGCCTGTTCCAAGTGTAGTTGTACCATCTTTAAAAGTAACTGTTCCTGTTGGTGTGCCACTTGATGTACTAACTTTTGCGGTTAGAGTAACCGACTGCCCAGGTGTTGAAGGATTTTTACTGCTTGTTAGCGTGGTAGTAGTTGATAATTTACTCTGAATATTCCACCCAACATCCGTTAAAACTCCTAAAGTTACCGGGCCTGGGTTGTGAATTGCTTCTCCCATACTTAAAGAATAGGTCATTAAAGCATTAGAAGTACCATTATAACTTTCAGCAAGGTGACTATAGCTTGAACCAGGTTTCCAAGTTGATGGCGCATAAATCGGAACTCTCGTTCCGCCATTGGCTGACTTTGCATTAGCACCATTCAAGTAAATGTTATTACTTTTTAATTGGGATGCCAAGGCAGTTGAATAATTCGGAAATAGGCTGGTATTTAGTAATGACTGACCTGCTCCGTTTATTGCATATAGATCATAAACCTCAGGAAAACCGGTATCCCAGCCCCAGTTTCCCAGTCCATCAGTGATATCCATTGAACCTAAAAAGCCAAAGCCGTGTCCT
>JAAXWV010000283.1 GCA_013334845.1 Candidatus Roizmanbacteria bacterium
TCATTCTGGTAATCAATAACATCGATAAATACGTCACAAACGATGATGCCCACACAGATCTCTCATCGGTATTTGTCAAATATTTTCACGACAAACGTATTCAAGTAATCGCCATTGCTACGCCTTTTATGTTTCAAAAGTATATAGAGCCTCATGAAGAGCTAAAAAGCATTTTTACCGAAATCAAAATTCAGGAAATGCCAAAAGACAAAGCCGAAGAGGTGCTATTGGAAACATGCCACCTTTTTGAGCTTCGCCACCAGGTCACCATTCCCTACGAGTCTATTATCGCAGTGGTTGATAAAAGCGATTCTTTCATCGCCGGAGTACCATTCCCGGAAAAGGCCCTAAAATTACTTGAGGACGTATGTATTTCGACCACACAGGTACTAAAACAGACTGTAGTATTGCCCGCAACGGTAGATAAGGTACTTACCGAGCAAACGCATACCCCTACGAGTCTCTCCGACAATTTAAGAGATAGATTACTTCATCTTGAAGAACAACTTAAACAAACCATCGTCCACCAAAGCGAAGCCTTAAGTCAGTTGAGCGCCGCCCTTCAACGGTCGTTTGTACTACTTGGCAAGCGCAAAAAGCCCCTTGCAAGTTTCCTTTTTCTGGGCCCAACAGGTGTCGGTAAAACAGAGACTGCCAAAGCTATTGTGCGCTCCTTTTTTAATTCCGAAAATAATCTGGTCAGATTCGACATGTCAGCATACCAGTCAACCACCGATATACCCAAGCTCATTGGTGATGCCAATAACCCCGGTCAACTCACAGAAGCACTGCGAGAAAAGCCATACGGTGTTTTATTACTTGATGAGATTGAAAAAGCCAATAAAGACCTCCTCAATATATTCCTTACTATTCTCGATGAGGGGTACTTTACTGATGGATGGGGGAAACGAGTAGATTGCCGAAGTCTCATTGTTATAGCCACTTCAAATGCCGGCGCACAGTACATACACGATTTAATAGTAAAAAAGGAAGTTGCCAATTCACAACAAATGTCTACACAACTTACTGAATACCTTATTGCGAATCATGTTTTCAATCCGGAATTCCTCAATCGGTTTGACGGAATTATCGCCTACGAGCCACTGATGCAAGATTCTATTCTTCAAGTTGCCCGTAATATGTGTGCCACTATCGCCACTGATATTTTGTCTCTTCACGGAGTCAAACTTCAAGTGACTGATGAGACATTGCAGAAAATTATCGCAACCGAATACAACCCTGCCTATGGTGCTCGCAATATGGATCGGGCCATCCGCAACCATATCGAGACAGAGCTCGCCCGCCTCATTCTGGAAAAGAAAGTATCAGCCGGTCAAACCGTCGTGCTCTAGGCCTGGTATAATCTCCGTATGAAAAACTCGCAACTCACCACTATCTACCTCATTCGCCACGGTCAATCAGAAGGAAATATTCAACATAAATGGGGGCTTACTCCCGAAGTTAACCTCACAGAAAAGGGGAGGACACAAGTTAAAGAAACGGCGAATAAATTGGCGACCGTACATTTTCATGCGGTATTTGCCTGCGATTTTGTTCGTGCTATACAAACTGCTGAGATTATCGCACTCGAACGCAATCTTGTAGTCCACACAAAGCAAGCTCTCCAGGAGCGCAGCTACGGAAGAATGAACGGCAAGACTCAGCAGGAGATGAAAGACGAACTCGGTGAACTATATCATACCTATTTTGACCTTCCTGCCAAGGAGAAATTCTATGCAAAACTCGTAGAAGATATGGAATCTACCGACGAAGCGCTTCAGCGGCTTCTTCTTGCTTTGCGCGAAATCGCCATCGCCTATGAAGGGAAGACAGCGCTCGTAGTTTCCCATGTTACCCTCATGCGGGCACTCCTGATCCATCTCGGTTTTTGTGATTTTCATGAGATCAATTCAGAAACATGCATCGAAAGAATCAGGATGCGGATACCGGGATAATCGTGGTGTAATTTCTTGGTTATTTCAATTCCCGACATTCCAGGTAAAGCGATATCGAGAATTGTAATGTCAGGATGCGAATGCTTAATCAATTCAAACAATTCCTTCGCGTCAGCAGCTTCACCGATTATTTCAAATCCGGGTTCGCCCGAAAGTAAATTGGCTATCCCTGTGCGTACAAGCTGGTGGTCATCCACCAAAATCAGTCTGATCTTTTCCATTTCCGGTAGTATAAGGTATTGAAACCTTTATTGTTGTGCCTTTGCCTGGCTGGCTGTTTATTATAAATTCGCCATCCAGTAAATGTGTCCGTTCGAGCATATTTTGCAGGCCATTACGCTGTGCAAAACAAACCGGGTCAAATATAAAACCTTTTCCGTTGTCAGATACTTCCAGACTAACTATATTATTAATCCGGCTGAGTTTAATCACTACCTCGGTTGCTCTTGCATGTTTTGTGATGTTATTGAGAGCTTCCTGGGCAATACGGTATATATAGACCTGCGACTTT
>JAAXWV010000053.1:0-5760 GCA_013334845.1 Candidatus Roizmanbacteria bacterium
TCAGAGAGAAGAAAATGTAATCTGTATTTACTGCGCAATCGGGCAAAAGAACTCAAAAATAGCCTCGATTGTTGATCTGCTTAAGTCACATAAAGCCTTGGATTATACGGTAGTCGTGTCTGCTTCGGCATCTGATCCAGCCGCATTGCAGTACATCGCTCCTTATAGTGCTTCGGCGATTGCAGAGTACTTCATGGGTAAAGGAAAAGACGTATTAGTAATCTATGATGATCTTACTAAGCATGCATGGGCTTATCGACAGGTATCGCTGATTCTTAGACGACCAGCGGGCCGTGAAGCATACCCTGGAGACGTATTTTATCTCCACTCACGTTTGCTTGAACGTGCTTGCCGACTCGATGAGAAGTATGGTGGTGGATCGATTACCGCTCTTCCGATTATTGAAACTCTTGAAGGCGACGTATCCGCATATATTCCCACCAACGTCATTTCTATTACCGATGGACAAATCTTCCTCGAATCCGATCTTTTCAACGCAGGTATGAGACCAGCAATTAATGTTGGTATCTCTGTATCACGTGTGGGAGGTACCGCTCAAACGAAGGCAATGAAACAGGTTGCTGGAAAGCTCAAACTTGACCTTGTCCAGTATCGTGAGATGGCAGCCTTTTCACAATTTGAATCGGATCTCGATGAGACAACTAAGAAATTTTTACAAAGAGGAAGTCGAATGTCGCAGATTCTCAAGCAGAAGAAGAACCAACCTTACTCTCTTGCTCTCCAGGTAGCAATTATCTGGGTAGCAAAAGAAGGGTATCTCGACAATATGCCTATAAACGAAGTAGAGGAATTTGAGAGCTCATTTATCGACAAACTACAGTCACAGAAAAAGACCTTAGTAGCCAGAATTCAAAAGAATAAGAAACTCGAGGCTGAAGACGAAGCTGAATTAAAAAAATTTGTCGAACTGTTTGTTAAAGTATGAACCTGAGACAAGTAAGAAGAAAAATTAAGTCTGTCGGTAACGTGAAAAAAATCACGCGCGCGATGCAGCTTGTGTCTGCAGTGAAGATGAAAAAAGCGCAGACTGTAGCAATCGAAGGCCGGCCTTATCGGGAAAAACTCAGTGAGATGTTTCATAAAGTACTCCCGGGAATTGATGTCTCTCAGCTTCCCATAATGAAGGTGGATCGCTCACAGTCTGATAGAGAGCTAATCGTGCTCATTACTGCCAATAAAGGGATGTGCGGAGCTTTTAATGTGAATTTGTTCCGTGTATTAGTGAATAATTCACCTGACTTTTCAAAAACCGATGTAATTACCATTGGGAAAAAAGGCGCTGCTTTTGCTCCAGTGGTGGGAGCCAGTGCAATAGCCGATTACACCTCAAACAATCAGATGATTGACGTAAGTGCAGTGTTTGAGCTCGTACTCAAACGTTATATGGAAGGAAAATATACAAAGGTGTCGCTTGTTTATAATAAGTTTATTTCCACTCTCCGCAACGATCCAGTTAAAGAGCAGATTCTGCCCTTTGCACTTGAGACAGAAAAGGAAAAACAGGCCCCAGTGCAGTATGTAGTCGAACCGGACGCATACATCTTGATGGAGCGATTGGTCTTGAGTTATTTAGAAGAAAAAATACGGGGAGCAATACAAAATTCGGAGGCAAGTGAACATTCAGCACGAATGGTTGCAATGAAAAACGCTACCGATAATGCAGTTGATGTCATTTACAATCTGACATTGACTGGCAATAAAATTCGACAACAGAAGATTACCTATGAGTTACTGGACATGATCACGGCAAAGGAGTCAGTGGAGGTATAAGAATGTGTCTGTCATTCCCTCGAACGAGGGAATCCAGTGTAACCATTCCTACCAAGGAATCAGAAGAGAAGAAATTTATACATTGGATCCCCGCGCGCGCGAGGATGACGACAACAGGATTTTAATTTCTGATTTATAAATTGAATTTGATTTCAAATTAAAAATTTAAAATTAAAAATTAAAAATGAATTTAGGACCGAAGGCGAGATTATAGCTATACGAGGAGTGGTAGTCGACGTACAGTTCAAACCAGAAGAGACACCGCATATTTACGATGCATTAACCGTCAAAAATAAAGACGGGGAAGAGCGAACTCTCGAAGTCGAGGCAATTATCGGCGAGGGATTGGTTCGTTGTGTGGTTATGGGTACAGTCGACGGAATAAGAAGAGGCGTAAAAGTGCAGAATACCGGAAAATCAATAGAAGTACCAGTTGGAGAAGAGGGATTGGGAAGAATTTTCAATGTTCTCGGTGAGGAAATAGATGAACAGGGTGCTTCAAAATCAAAAAAGAAGTACTCTATTCATAGACCGGCTCCAACTCTCAATGAACAAGTAGTACAAAAAAATATTTTTGAGACCGGAATTAAGGTGATTGATCTTATCGCACCGTTCATTCGAGGAGGAAAAATCGCTATTTTCGGAGGAGCAGGAGTTGGAAAGACCGTCACCATCCAGGAAATGATCCACAACGTGGCAAAAAACCACGAAGGAGTCTCTGTCTTCACCGGAGTAGGAGAACGAACCCGTGAGGGAAACGACCTCTGGAACGAAATGAAAGACACTAAGGTTCTCGACAAAACAACGCTCGTTTTCGGACAGATGAATGAGCCACCAGGCAACCGTTTGCGAGTTGCTCTCACCGGAGTCACCATGGCAGAGTATTTCCGCGACGAAAAAGAGATGGATGTGCTGCTGTTTATCGACAACATTTTCCGTTTCGCTCAGGCAGGCTCCGAAGTATCAGCCCTTTTGGGACGTATTCCGTCGGCAGTAGGATATCAGCCAACTCTATCTTCTGAGATGAGTGCCTTGCAGGAACGCATCACTTCAACAAACAAGGGATCGATCACCTCAATTCAGGCAGTGTATGTACCGGCAGACGATTACACTGATCCGGCACCAGTGGCTACTTTTTCACATCTTGATGCATCACTCACTCTAGAGCGATCGCTCGCAGAACAGGGGTTATTCCCAGCCATCGATCCGTTGACTTCATCGTCGACAGCACTCGACCCGGAAATCGTGGGCACAAAACATTATCAGGTAGCTAAAGATGTGTTGAAAACACTTCAGAGATACAAGGATTTGCAGGATATTATTGCTATCCTTGGAATGGAAGAACTTTCTGAGGAAGACAAGATTACTGTGTCACGAGCACGAAAGATACAGCGGTTCCTTACCCAGCCAATGTTCGTGGCAGAACCATTTACCGGACGGGCAGGAAAATATGTGCCAGTAGCTGAAACGATTAAAGGATTCGAGGAAATTCTTGCCGGAAAACACGATGATAAAAGTGAGGGAGCGTTTTACATGGTTGGAACCATCGATGAGGTGAAGTAAAAAGAAAAATGACGTTGAAAAGATTCTGAACCAGCCGATTCAGCTGATCAGGATGAGACACACGTTTTGTAAATTAGAATTTAGATTATTGTCTGAGATTTAGAATTTGTGATTTGTTTGGTCTTTTTAAAATATGCATCTCAAAATTATTACACCACGCAAGATAGTTATAGATGAGGATATTAAGTCGGTAACTATGCCTTCAGCCGAAGGTGAGATTACCGTTTTACCGCATCATAGCAGACTTCTCAGTGTTTTGAATGAGGGTATTATTACCATTCGAAACGAGAAAGAAGAACATCATTTGGCTATTGGGGGCGGTTATGTGGAAACCGATGGAACAGATGTTACTGTCCTTGTATCTCGGGCCTATAATCAGACTGAAATTGATGAACAACTTACTCTCAAGGCAATGGAAGAAGCTAAGAAAATGCTTAAAGAAGTCAAGGATGTTACCCAACGTTTGGAGGCAGCAGCTTTGCTGCGACGCTCTATCATCGATATAAAGCTTATTAAACGACACAAGAAAAAAGTCTCGTAATAGTCTGCTTAATGGATACTACGTCGTATCGATGCATGGTATAGTTTATGAAATTAGATTAGAATAGTTGTTATGGCGCTAATAGTTGTAGAATCACCGACAAAGGCTCGAACATTTAACCGCATTCTAAAAGGAGAAGATTACTTTGTTTTCGCCACTATGGGGCATATTCGAGATCTTCCTTCACAATCGATGGCTATCAATTTCAGCAACCATTTTCAGCCCGATTACCAGATTATCAAAAATAAGGAAAAGATAGTTGCGAAGCTTAAAGAACTGGCAAAAGAGCATAAAGAGATCATTTTCGCTACCGATCCTGACCGTGAGGGAGAGTCTATTTCTTATCATGCTGCCTATATAGTCGGCCTTGTAAATGAAAATTGGCCCGAATTTAAATTTAAGAATAAGGAAGGTATTAAACGCATTGTCTTTCATGAGATTACTGCTAACGCACTGAAAGAAGCTTTGGAAAATCCGACTGTGCTCCGTGTTGACCTTGTTAAAGCACAACAAGCTCGCCGAATTGTAGACAGGATTGTAGGTTACGAGTTATCTCCGCTTCTGTGGAAAAAAATGGGCAAGAACTGGCTCTCAGCCGGGCGTGTCCAGACCGTGGCACTTCGTTTAATTGTTGAGCGGGAGAAAGAGATAAAAGCCTTTCAACAAGAGCCCTACTATCAGATCTATGGTTTTTTCGTAAATGGGGAAAAGTTCCGCGCTAAGCTTATAAAAAAGGGTGACGTAGCCTATGAACGGACCTATAAGCTCAAACTTTTCGCTGGCGACTATCAATACACGAAAACGTCTATTACCAAAGACAATCTTGAGGAAATAAAAAGCGATTTGCAGCAGGACATGTTCCATGTGGAGAATCAGACTTCTGAAGTGATAAAGCGCTACCCGCCGCCTCCATTGACTACTTCACTGCTCCAGCAGGAGGCTTTTAATAAGCATGGGTTATCGTCAAAGATGACCATGAAAATTGCTCAGGATCTTTACGAGCATGGGTTAATTACTTACCATCGTACCGATTCGTTCAATCTCTCTACGCAGTTTGTGTTTAGAGCGAAGGATTATATTACAGCTAATTTCGGGGAAGCTTACGCCCTGGAAAAGCCTCGCGGCTACAAAACAAAGTCGAAAATGGCACAGGAGGCTCATGAAGCAATCCGCCCCACCAAGTTGGAAAAGAGCGCTAATTCACTCTCTACTGACAAAAAACTTACTATCAATCACCGCAAGGTATATCAATTGATCTTTGACCGTGCACTGGCAACTCAGATGAGGGAAGCCGATGTAAAACAAGTGAAAATCTATATTAAGGGTGACAAAGAGTATATTTTTCTAGCAGAAGCAGAACAGGTAGTGTTTGATGGATTTTTGAAGGTACTTCATCCGGAGGCGGCTAAAAAGACAGAGGCCACTATCTCGGTTCAAACAGGCCAATCCGTGAAATTGTCAGAACTCGACGCACAGGAATCAAACACGAAACCTCCTTATCGTTATAACGAGGCTTCTATTATCAAAACACTGGAAGAGAAAGGTATCGGACGGCCTTCAACATACGCATCTATTATTTCGCTCATTCAGGAAAAAAATTATGTGGAGAAAGACGGCCGATATTTGAACCCGACCAAATTAGGAGAGGCAATCTCTGATTATCTCTCGCAGGCATTTCCTCAGCTTTTTGATCTAAATTTTACGGCTGACATGGAGCAAAGTCTCGATGACATTGCCGAAGGAGAGAAAAAGCTTGTAACTACACTGGATGAGTTTTATAAGCCTTTTAAGACTAACTTAGATGAGAAGAAGACTGACACATCTGTTATCGATGTAGAAGAGGATATCGGGGAACAGTGTCCGAA
>JAAXWV010000053.1:5770-8705 GCA_013334845.1 Candidatus Roizmanbacteria bacterium
TTTCAAAATTCGGCAAGTTTTATGCTTGTAGTCGCTACCCTGAGTGTAAATTTACCAAACCGTATCTGCATTTTGTCAAAAGTCGAGCTTGTCCGCAGTGTGGAGGAAGGCTGGTAGTGCGCTTTACCAAAACGAAGAAGAAATTTTACGGATGTGAACACTATCCGAAGTGCGTCTACTCGTCGTGGACATTGGCAGCAGCTGTGAAAGTCGACAATAATAAGTAGCATTTCAAAATTATTGGAGTAAAATTATACCTATGGCAAAACTAAAATATATCTTTGTCTCGGGTGGAGTTATTTCCGGTATCGGAAAAGGTATTACTGCGGCATCGGTAGGCCTGTTGCTCAAATCAGCCGGGTATAAAGTTGCGCCAATTAAGTTTGAAAACTACTTAAATATTGATGCAGGTACCATCAATCCAGTTGAACACGGAGATCCCTTTCTCTGTGAAGACGGTACTGAGACCGACATGGATATCGGTTCCTACGAAAAATTTCTGGGGATCCAGATGGGCAAAGACAACTTCGTTACCATCGGACAGATCTATCAGACGGTGATTGAGCGTGAACGTAGGTTTGAGTATAACGGAGAAGACGTTGAGGCAATTCCTCACTTAACCAACGAAATTATAGCGCGAATTCAAAATGTGGCAACTAAACAAAAAGCTGATATTGTCTTGATTGAATTGGGTGGAACGGCAGGGGAGTATCAGAATATATTTTACTATGAGGCTTCACGCATCATCACACTCAAAAATCCGGGTGACGTAATTCACATTCATGTAAGTTATGTACCTACACCTCATCATCTCGGTGAACCGAAAACGAAACCAACACAACTTTCGGTTAAGACACTTAACTCGATGGGAATTCAGCCCGATTTTATCATTGCTCGTTCAGAGAAATATATTGATCAACGAAGAAGAGATCGATTCGCTTTGTTCTGCAATATGCTCCCGGAGGATATTATCTCCAATCCTGATCTCTCAACTGTTTACGAGGTTCCATTACTTCTTGAACAGCAGGGTATGTCTCAGAAGGTATTGAAAAAATTAGGATTACCGGTTAAGACTCCTGAATTAAAACAGTGGACTGAGTTTGTTGAACAAGTAAAAGCTCCGAAAAAGCGAACGGTTAATGTGGCAATTATTGGAAAGTATTTCGGCACAGGTGATTATCAGCTTCGCGATTCGTATGCAGCCCTTTTTGATGCGCTCGATCATGCGGCGTGGAATCAGGGAGTAGATGTAAAGACTCACTGGGTAGATGCAGAGAAAGTTGAGAAGCAAGGAGCTGAGATTATTGGTAAACCCGATGGTATTATAGTTCCAATCGGCTGGGGACAACGAGGATCCGAGGGTATGATTGCTGCGGCCAGTTATGCTCGCGAGAATAAAATCCCGTATCTTGGATTATGCTATGGTATGCAGTTGGCTGTGGTTTCATTTGCACGCGATGTCCTGGGCTGGAAAGATGCAAATACATCAGAAAACAACCCAAAGTCAAAGCATCCGGTGATTCATCTCATACCTTCTCAAAAAGCACTTATGGAACGGAGAGCCTATGGCGGCACTATGCGCTTAGGTGGGTGGGAAGCAAAAGTGAAAAAGGGAACACGAGCATATGCATTCTATGATAAAGCAAAGGAATTTATTAAGAATACTCCCGGTCTGACTAGTGAGCGACATCGACATAGGTATGAATTTAATAACGATTACACGAAGGATTTTGAGGAAAAAGGGCTGATAATTAGTGCCAGATCAGTGGCAGAAAATCTCTGTGAGATTGTGGAACTTCCTGAGTCTGTACACCCGTTCTTTATGGGTACTCAAGGTCATCCGGAGTACAAGAGCTTACCGTTGAAGCCACATCCAATCTTTGTAGGCTTTATTGCCGCTTGTAATAAGCAATAAGTGATGGTAAAATAGATTTTTAGCAAAATTCGTATGGCAAACTCGATACTTTTTAAAGAAAAAAAACTAGCAGTCGGCGACATGATCACCGTTGATTATAAGATCAAAGAAGGCGAAAAATTTCGTATTCAGTCTTTTCAGGGAATTCTTCTCAAAATTGGAGGAAGTACTCCTGAAAACAAGATGATCACCGTTCGCAAAATTTCAAAGACAGGTATAGGTGTCGAGAGAATTATTCCTCTGATTTCTCCTTTTATCGATACTATTTCAGTCGACAAAGTATCAAACTACCAAAAGTCAAAGCTATACTTTATTCGTGAGCTTTCCAATCAACAGCTGAGAAATAAACTCTTCTCACAGAAAAAAGCTCAGAGAAAAGTACAGAAGAAAGCCTAATATCTTCTTTTTCATTCTTGTTTCGTGCTACTATAGTAGTATGTCCGATAATCTTCTCATAGGTAAACTTGGAGAGCAGATTGCTGTCCGTTATCTTTGTGACAAAGGCTTTTCTATTCGAGCCACTCACTTTACCAGTCATTGGGGAGAGCTGGATATCATTGCTCAGTATAAAAGTACTCTCGTATTTGTGGAGGTAAAAACGCGGGTAGGGGATCTGCGGGGCAAACCATATGAGGCTGTGACTCTCCATAAGATCCGGAGTCTGAGGCGATGTATAGACTATTATCTTTTGAGTAATAAAGCTGACTACATGGGTCTTCGTCTCGACGTTGTTTCAATCATTTTGGATGCAAACCATCAGGTAGTTGAACTGAAGCACTTCGAAAATGTACCGACAAGCTGAAAAATGTAAAGAAATATGATAAAATCTAATGTTTGAGATTGCTCTCATCGTCTAGCGGCCTAGGACACCGGGCTTTCATCCCGGTAATCAGGGGTTCGAATCCCCTTGGGAGCACCAACAGTAGCGTATCAAAAACGGTTGGTATTTACGAAAAGTAGAGCGGTAGAGTAACCCGCTCTTTTTTTGTGAGTTCTACCCCTGTTTTCCCGTTCAAATGC
>JAAXWV010000284.1 GCA_013334845.1 Candidatus Roizmanbacteria bacterium
CTGAGCTACGGATGCTATTATACTGGATCCTATTATACTAAATCCAGCGGGAATTTCGTATAGAGTTAACTCTGTTATAATAAGTCATGCCTTTGTTTTATCAACGGGACAAGTCGGGAATGAGCTGGTGGGACATTACGAAAGCTATATATTACTTGTTCGGCAATTATCGAAGACGCTATTTATTCTTGGTCTTCTTATTATTTATCGTTAATTTGTATTCGCTGGTGCCACCTCTTCTTATGGGCATGGTGGTTGATTTCTTTGTGAAGTATAAGCCCGGAACTGATCTTTCCCCTTTTTACCTCTATTCCCTTGTTTTTGGTGTAAGTTTTATTGCCATCTCATATATTCGCCTTTCTATAAAAAGCACGATGGGTGACTATCAAAGTGAGATTAGATATCAGCTTAAAGTGTCAGGATTCGAGAAACTGCTCGAACATTCGGTACGATGGCACGATTCGGAGGAAACAGGAGCAAAAGTTCAACGAATTCAAAACGGTCTACGATTATTTGACGACTTTCTTCGCATGTTACGAAACGATCTCATGAGAACTGTCACCACATTTGTGGGCATAATTGTTGTTTTCCTGATACTTAAACCGGTATATGTGCTTTTTTTCGTGACGTATCTTGGAATTTTTATATTAATAATGAGATATTTTTATCAAAAGATAAATGAAATAAATGAAGAATATTTTAAATCAGTAGAAAAGGCAGGCGGAACATATGTGGAGGGACTGAGCAATATTTTGACTATCAAGACGTTGGGAGCCCATGAAGGTTTTAAGAATCACATCGCTAAAAATGAGGTTAAAACTAAGGATTTTGAGAATGCTGCACGAAGATGTAATAATCGGATGTGGAAGTCATACCAGGCGTTAAATGGTGTCGGCATTGCAGTCTTTTTAATAATAGTTGGTTACGGGGTTATTAATGGGAGTACAAGTACCGGTTATATTGTTATTTTTTGGGGTTACTTTCAGAATCTGATAGGTTCTGCCAATGATATTCTCGATGCATATAATTTTCTTTTACAAGATAAAGCGGGTATTGCCCGAATGATGCCAATTTTCCTCGCAAAGTCGGATACCAAAGAAGGAAAATTGACATTTCCTGCAAATTGGAACTCACTTAGAATTATAAACGGGAATTTCAAATATCGTGTGAAAGCAGTAACTGACAATGAGGAGCAATTAAGCAATGTAAATCTTGTGATATCCAAATTCCAAAAAGTGGGGATCGTGGGCAAGACGGGAAGCGGGAAGTCGACCCTTGCAAAAATACTTATAGGACTCTATGGTTTGGACAGTGGTGAATACCAGATCGGTGACGTTTCATTTTATAAAATACGACGGGAACAGGTGACGAACGAAATTGCGTTGGTACTTCAGGAATCGGAAATGTTTAATATGTCAGTGCAAGATAATATTACCTTAATGCGGAAATTAGATCCTCAGTTACTTGAGCGAGCAGTACGCATAGCCCAGCTTGATGAGGTTATTGATAAGCTTCCACAAGGCATGGACACTTTAATTGGAGAAAAGGGATATCATCTTTCCGGCGGTGAGAGGCAGCGTGTGGGAGTGGCAAGAGCCATATATAAAGATCCACAGATTCTTATTCTTGATGAGGCAACCTCATCGTTGGATAATAAGACAGAAGAAGCTCTACAGAAAGCTCTTGAGGCAGAGTTGCGGCAAAAAACTGTTATCACGATTGCGCATCGCATATCAACACTTAAGAATGTTGATGTAATACACGTGATGGAGAACGGAGAGATAATTGAAACAGGAAGGTATCAAGATCTTTTAGCAGATCCGTCGTCGCACTTCGCACAAATATCTCTTAATGCTCAGGTGAGAGCATAATCAGTTCATATTTATGTTTACTGGCGATGTTATTTTTCAATGAATAAATCTGCTCAAATTCAATCTCTCGTGATAACAACGGGAAACTAAATAGATTTCCTATGCTTCTCCAGTTGATTGGTTATCTTTACAATCTTAAGTGCGAACCATCTTCTGTGGGATGAATTTTCGGTAGTAGGTCTTTCTAGAAGGACTAACAGTATCGAACGAACTTAAGCAGGTTTATTCACTAAACTAACTATAAATATAGTATATCACATTTATTTTCAAAAGCAAGTTTAGGGTGAGACGCGAGACTGAAAAGTTTTGAGAAGCTTCTCAAACGCTTCTTTATCAGATTTGAAGGTAAGGGTGTTCCATACTTCTTCTTCCGGTACAAACTTAGCTTCGGATACTTCCCAATCATGATTGGCAGGGTCACCAGACTCATACTCCATGAGAAAATAGTAAACCGTCTTTTGGATCAGAAATTCCTTGAAGGTATATGTGTAGTGTATATCTACTGGCTGCGGCATTACGATTGTGCACACAACCCCGCCTTCTTCCCGAACTTCCCGCAGAGCTGCATCCTCATAGGGTTCATCTTTAATTTT
>JAAXWV010000285.1 GCA_013334845.1 Candidatus Roizmanbacteria bacterium
GCTTCAAATGATTCTTGCAGGTATAAAAAATACCCGTCAATTCAGTCAGATCCATGAACCCCCAGGGCGAAAATGCTCTTTGGACGGTGAGCGCAACGCGCTTTTTTACCGTAAAAGGGAAATCGGAGATCCGAAACCGACATTTATTCAGGGTGACGCTACACCATTGGAAGGAGAGGCGAAAGTGAAGCTGCTTCCCGGTGAAGGGTTAAGTGCGGTATCATTAGCTAAACGGTTTTATAAGCCAAAAGAATTGTTTCCTTCAACAGCAGAAATTGCATTAATGCATGCATTGGGAAAAGTTTCTGTGAGTGATGATAAAAATACTCTTCAGGAGTATAAAGGGATATTCGGTAGGCTATTTGATGAACAACTCTATTATGAAGAGAACCTGAATGAGAATTATTTTAAAAAAAATGGGATTGAAATCTCTCGCTTGCAATCAGCTAAAGAAGGGCATAAAAAAATAATAAGTGTTTTTAAAAAAAATAAAGTTCGTTTTCAGAAATACTATGCAATCTTTGCTTTTGATGGTGATAGTATGGGTGAAGTCTGGTCTGGGGATTTATTGTCGGATAAAGACGATTTAAGTTTATTTCAGGAAGAAATGTGCAGTCAACTGCAACAATTTCAGCAAGTACTTGCTTATCGTCTTGGAATATATGCAACCTATGCATCAGCATATTTGAATGGTGAAATAAGGGGATCTTCGGATGAGTTGAACGTGAATGAGAATAAAAAATTGCGGAGTATCCTTGAAGATGATACTTACAGAAAATATCACAAGACTGTTACGGAGAGGAGAATCAGTGCTGCAGGTGAAGTGGAAAGTGTTGAACAGTATAAAACCAGAATGTCTTTACTTGAGACACCCAAAGGGAAAACCGTATATGCTGGAGGTGATGACTTTTTGGGTTTTGTCAACCTTCAGTATCTCTTTGAAGTAATGAAAGAGCTACGGGAAGCATATGATGCATTGGTAAGTGAACCTGTGAGGTCAAATTTTGCTCTCCTGAAATCGCTCAGCTTTTCTGCTGGAGTAGCTATAGCGCATTACAGGATACCTCTCAATGAAGTGCTTAAAAAAGCTCATGAGATGGAGAAAAAAGCTAAAGAGATTGATGATGAAAAAGATGCCTTTTCGATTGCAGTAATGAAGCATGCCGGTACAATTGAGGAAGCTCATTTTAAGTGGAAAATTAATGGTGATAGATGGATGACTGATGAACTATCCCATATAATACATGAACTATGCGTTCAACGTTTCTCAAATACTTTTATTACAGTACTTTGCCGTGAGTTTGTGAGATTGCAGGATGCTCAGGGTAACTTTTGTCATCAGGAGTTTGTTCGCTTCGAAATTCACAGACTGCTAAAACGAGCGAATACTCTTTTACCTCACGACAGGGAGACGGCTGGCTTGTTTAAGCAGCGGAAGAAACAGGCTATCGAGAAACTGGAAAATGCTGTTTACAGTGTTTATTCAGAGGCGTTTGCATACGATCCTGTAAGCTGCATGAGAGTACCTGATGTATACTCGTTTTCAACATTTTTGTCTGCACTTACTATTTGTGACTTTGTAAAGCGGAAGACGATTTATGAGCATAACTGATTCTTTATCGACGATTGTACTTGATGCGTTTGATACGCTCTTCTTTCGTGATGGCAAGCCATTTTTCATGGGGGATGATACGTGGGCTGATGGAATATTTCCTCCGCCCCCTTCTGTAATCAGTGGTGCACTGCGTACCGGGTATTTCTCTCACCATATTGATAGGCTTTCCGATGCAGCTACCGTTGCAGATCCTACAGGTCAATTGTGTGTTACAGGTATCTGTTATAAGCTTATTCCTGATAACAACTATTACTATCCAGCTCCGCACGACATCGCTGAGCCCTTAGGTAAATCGGTAAAGCTGAAGCGACAAGAAGCCCGTAGCAAACGATACACAGTAGAAATCCGGAATCTGTTATTTCCTGCAGAAGGGAGTATTTCATCAATGGATTCAACCTACAGACTCTCGTCCTGTTCCTCTGATCGGTTCGAAACTTTTGAAAATGGCCTTGTTGAAATAAATGAACTGACCGAGTATTTGTGTTATGGTAGACTGCGTTCTGTAATCAAGCTTTCAGATTATTTGTGCCTTGAACCAAAAGTTGGAATTGGACGAGATAATAAAACTGGCACATCATCTGATACTGGCAAATTATACAGGGTAGCATTGCTGAGGCCCGTTTCCGTTGGTGGGAAAACACGGGTTGCTATAGTTGTAGGGTTTAAGCATCTGCACCTTCCAGAAGAAGGAGTTCTTCGTTTTGGCGCTGAAGGGAAGTGTGTGTCCTACGCATCAGGTAAAATACCGGAAATGGATATAACACCATTACAACAGTCAGAAAGCAAACGATTCAAATTGTATTTATCTACGCCGGCTGTTTTTGACAAAGGTTGGAAGGCAAGCT
>JAAXWV010000286.1 GCA_013334845.1 Candidatus Roizmanbacteria bacterium
CTCTCCAGCGAGACCGGTTCCGAAATACAGAAACCGCTTGCTACCGTTGTCGTTGGAGGCTTGATCACTTCGACGCTGCTGACGCTGCTGATTATTCCGTCAGTGTACAACTGGTTTGAAAAGAAAAAGGTCGAAGAAGCACTATGATTGGGGGCAAACTCCTTTCCTGAGGCGGTTAGTATAATGAATTGTTAATTAATATTAGATTTTTGCATATAATGTGTAATATATGACCTAAGATTAAACCTGAAACGGAATCAGTCATGCTAATCGAATTCAGTGTAACCAACTTCAAGTCGATTCATTCAAAGCTAACCTTGAGTATGGTTGCCAGCTCTATATGTGAGCTACAGGAACAAAACTGCTTCATGACGGCTGAAAAAGGCTTACCGCCTTTGTTACGTTCGATAGTTATTTATGGCCCTAATGCCTCCGGAAAAAGCAACCTTCTTGAAACAATGGATTTCATGGAGAACTTTGTTACTGAATCATCCAAGGACGGACAAGAGGGAGAGTCAATCGATGTCAAGCCTTTTCTGTTCAATACTATCAGTCGAACTGAACCGAGTGAATTTGAAGTGCTGTTTTTACAAGAAGGAATTCGTTATCAGTATGGTTTCGCCGTCAACTCTACGCGAGTCATTCACGAATGGCTGATCGCTTATCCAGAAGGTCGTGCACAGCGTTGGTTTGAACGGGAATACAATACTACCACCATGCAAGAAAACTGGTATTTCGGTAGTAAGCTCAAAGGCAATAAAACATTATTACAACAGGCTACGCGCAGTAACGCTCTGTTTCTATCTACCGCAGTTCAACTCAACAACGAACAGTTGAAACCTGTTTACAATTGGTTCCATCAGAAGTTGCGAACCATCCCTATGACTAGCCTTTTTTCGTCATATTCGACCTCAATGTGTAAGACTGATACAGGTAGAAATAGGGTATTAGAACTGCTGAACGCTGCGGATATAAGCATTACTGATCTAAAAGTTGAAATCAAGACGTTTGCATCAACAGATGTACCATCTGATATGCCAGCGCCTCTTAAGGAATTTCTTTGTAAGACATTCGATGGAACAGAACAGCCAGAGATTAAATTTTTGCACAAGATGGAAGGATCAAAAGAATTAGTTCCGCTTGAACTTTTTGAAGAATCAGTCGGAACTAGAAAGCTATTTGGTCTTGCAGGTCATTGGCTTAATGTAATCGACAAAGGATGTGTGCTATTTGTAGACGAACTGAACAACAGCATGCACCCCAAGATGGTGCGTTTTCTCATTGGTATGATCAATAATCCAGAGATTAACAAAAAGAATGCACAATTGATCTTCTCGACCCATGATACATCTTTACTCGATAACGAACTGTTCCGTCGAGATCAAATTTGGTTCACAGAAAAGGATGCATCCAATTCTACAAAGCTGTATCCACTGTCTGACTTTACCCCGCGAAAAGATGAGGCTCTGGAAAAAGGCTATCTCAATGGACGTTACGGAGCTATTCCATACATCGGTGAAGTGAGGTTCTGATGGGTTCTGATAATATTTTTCATAAACGCAAACAGAGACAAGTGGCATCCTTGGAACGGAGGAATCCTGAGAAATCGGCCTACGACAGGGTCCTTATCGTTTGTGAGGGAGAAAAAACAGAGCCAAATTATTTTAAAGAGATACGCGATACTTACAAGCTAAGCACTGCCAATATTGATATTTGCGGACAAGAGTGTGGTTCTGATCCGCTAAGTGTAGTTAATTACGCTATTTTGAGGTTTCAAAAAGATACTGATTATGACCGGGTTTATTGCGTGATTGATAGGGATAAGCACACAACTTTCAATGATGCAATGAGTAAGCTTCGCGACACGAAGTTGCGTGAAGGCGTTTATTTTACGGCAATAACATCAGTGCCCTGTTTTGAGTTTTGGCTGCTACTCCATTTTTGCTATACGACACGATCATTTTGCGCTCAGGGACATGCATCGAACTGTGACCTGGTATTAAAAGAGTTGAATAAAAAAGATCGAATTCCTGGCTATACTAAGGGCGCGAAAAACATTTTTGCGCTAACAAATGGAAAACTTTCTAAGGCCATCGATGGAGCTAAGAAGTTACAAAAACATAATCATGACACAGATTCAAAAAATCCGGAAACAAATATGCATGAATTGATTGAATACCTGATTAATCTGAAAAAACATTGTTGATGATTATACAGGATGATTGATGGTTTTCAATAAACCCGGAATGCTGCTGGATAATGCCTTTATTGAAAAGAATATTTCCAATTGCAAGCGGCACGGTAAATGGGCGCACCTCCGGAGTGGCGAAGAGGGATTCTGTCAGTCAGTCAGCAGAGGAAGAGATGCTCAGACTGAGATTTTTGACTCCGACCTGAACCTTGAGGGTTGTGGCCAGTTTTTCAACGTCCGAGGCCAGGCCTTTTACCGCAATG
>JAAXWV010000287.1 GCA_013334845.1 Candidatus Roizmanbacteria bacterium
CGACGATGTAACCCGCATATTTGTGGTCTATGCCCACATGGACGATCGTCCCTAGTGTATCGGGATTATTGACTTCAATGTTCTGCAATGCCATCAGCTTTGTATTTCCAACTAGAATCTCTTTCCCTTTAACCGATACCTTCATCCCGTGTCCTGGGATTTCTTCATAATCACTCACTAGATCACCATCAATACTTTTTCCATACGCGACCATGATTGATTGTGCAATCGGGTGATTGGACAAACTTTCAGCATAAGCAACAGTTTCAACCAGTTCGTCACTGGAATAGCCACCCTGCGAGTTTACCTCAGTCACTTTGAAAACACCTTTGGTTAATGTACCCGTTTTATCAAAAACGACTGTTTCAACATTGTTTAGAGCATCTAGATAATTACTGCCTTTAACTAAAATCCCTCGCTTCGACGCGCCACCAATGCCTCCAAAGAATCCTAAAGGTATTGAAATCACCAAGGCACAAGGACAAGAAATTACCAAGAAAACAAGCGCTCTATAAACCCAAGTTTCAAATGTAGCACCTGGGATCGTCAGAGGAGGAATAATGGCCAATGCTAACGCAGCAAATACCACAACAGGTGTATAGTATTCTGCAAACCTGGTAATAAACTTCTCGGTAGGTGCTTTTTTGCTGCTGGCATTTTGGATCAAATCAAGGATCTTAGTCACGGTTGACTCAGCAAAACTTTTGGTTACTTCAATTGTCAGAACACCATTTTTATTGATAAATCCACTAAGCGCAACACTTCCAACTTCAAGTTCTCTTGGAACCGATTCACCCGTAAGTGAGGCTGTGTCAACCATGGAGCGCCCTTCAATGACTTGACCGTCAAGTGGAATTCGTTCACCTGGTTTGACTACAATGATGTCGCCAACATTGACTTCTTCCGGCGAGACCTTCTTAAGATCGTTATCAGTTTTAAGGTTTGCATAATCAGGTCTAATATCCATTAATGAAGTTATTGACTTTCTGGAATGGCCAACTGCTAAATCTTGAAATAGTTCACCCACCATATAAAAGAGCATAACGGCAACCCCTTCAGGGTATTGCCCAATAGCAAAGGCACCAATTGTTGCAACACTCATCAAGAAAAACTCGCTAAACACTTGTCCTCGCACGATACCCTTAACTGCACGTATGACGACATCACCACCGACAATCAAGTAACTCAGCATAAAAACCAGGAACTCAAAGGGTTCCGGGAACGCAAAAATCAACCCAATCGCATAGATCAAACCGCCTATTACGAACTTGATAACTTTCTTTTTGATATCCTCATTTTCATCTTCTATCTCTTCAGCTTTCACTTTGACGTTTTCAAGTGACGAATTTTTTGTAGCTTTAGTCTGAAGAATCTTTATATCTGGTTCAATTTTTTTCGCAATTTCAGAAACCTTCGAGTTCAGGGAGACAAGATCAACACCGTCATGAGTTCTCATGGTTAATTTCTGAGTAACAAAATCTACGTTGACTGATCTAACCCCTTCTAATCTACTAACTTCATTTTCAATTCTTGTTGCACAACTGGCGCAAGAGAGTCCCTCAAAATCAACAATCTGATTCACAGCTTTACGATTTTCTTGTTCAACCATGACAACATCCGGTTCATATTTACTGATAATTTTTTTAGCAGCCGAGATTGTAGACTCAACTTTAGTTAGTTCCATGTTAAGCGTCATAGTTTTCGTCGCTACATTTACTGACGCATCAACACCGTCTAGTTTATTAATGTCATTCTCGATCTTTGCTGCACAATTGGCACAATCAAGCTCTTTAAGTAAAAACGTTCTTGTTTCCATTTTTATTCGTCTCCTTCCGAGATGTGGATCATTCCCTGGTTAAATATATTTTTGACATGATCATCACTTAAGGAATAATAAACGATCTTGCCCTCTCTTCTAGACTTCACCAAATTAACTTGTTTTAAAACTTTTAATTGATGAGAAATCGCAGATTGAGTCATGTTGAGCAGAACTGAAATATCGCAAACACAAAGCTCTGATTCGTCTAGCGCCCAGAGTATTTTGACTCGGGTTGAATCACTAAAGATCTTGAATAACTCGGCAAGATTAAATAAAACCTCTTCATTCGGCATCTTAGTTCTCCCATGATTCACGATTTCATCATGAATCACGACACAATCACACTGTTCTACTATTTGATTTCTTTCTGCCACTGTCCGTTTCCTCCGAATTCTTGAACACTTGAACGGGTGCGTAAACTTCCTTGACAGCATCCGGGCCAGGTGTTACCGAAAAACTCCCGGAAAGCGAATTCTTATCGCTTCGCGTGCGCCACACCTGCAACGGAATGGGTTCCATATGTCCCACAACATCAAGGTATTGAACTCTAAACTCATGGCGCCTCGCACTTCCGACACCATGCTGCGGGAGAGACTGCTTTCCTTGATGATCCCGGCGGCGAGGTAGTTCTTG
>JAAXWV010000054.1:0-5155 GCA_013334845.1 Candidatus Roizmanbacteria bacterium
TCGACGAGATACTTGTGGTTGATAACGGCTCTGTCGACCATACTCTTGAGGTCGCTATTAGGTACGGTGCAAAAATATATACTAGTTTGTCTCCTGATTTCGGAGTGAGAAAACAACTGGCTTTATCAAAAGCAACAGGCAAATGGGTGCTTTGTTTAGACTCTGACGAAGCTCTTGTTCCCGGGCTGGGAAGGGAGATACTTAGAACAATCTCAGCAGATAAACAATGCCAAACAGCTTACGAAATATATTTTCAGAATCACTTGTTCGGTAAACCTCTTCACTATGGAGGTGAGACATATTCGAAACTTACTTTCTTTCCTAAAAATGCTGTTCACATGGATCCGACTCTCCTTCACGAAACGTTCGTCCCTAACAAGGGAATTGACGTGAAGAAACTTCACAATAAAGCACTCCATTATTCATACCAGTCACTGCCCCAAATGTTTAGAAAGTTTACCGATTACGGAGTCAGGGCAGCGAGGATGAACCGAGCAAATGGGGAATCAGTAAATCTTAAGAAGCTTGTGCTATATCCATTGCATATGGTTTGGGCGCGGTATATCGTAGATAAAGGTTACCGCGACGGCTTAGGAAGAATTATTCTCGACCTCGGATTCGGCTATATGGAATTTTTAAGTTATTTTCTTATGTTATTTATTTCAAAACAAACTCATGAATATCGGAATTGATGCAGGCGGATTGGTGCCGGAGTCAGCTGTCTCAAGCGGCATTGAACGAATTGTAAACTCGTTTGTAAAAACCTTTAATACCCTCGATAAGGAGGATAAACTCAATTATTACTATTTTGGTGACAAGAAAAAAAGTAACGATAAACAGATCCAATTCCATGCGTTACCTCGAAGACTTTTTTCATCTTTTCACATGCCGGGCAATGCGATCCGCGATAAAAACGATGCATTTATCGCCTTTTCCACTCACGTTCCGCGCCTGCTCAATCTGAGTTCAATGAAAAAGATAACATTTGTATACGATTTTGGAGTCTTAAAATACCCAGAGAAATATACTCATCCGAAACGGCTTAAACAGCGAACGGAAGAGGCAATTAGCCAGTCAGACGTAATAATAACTACTTCACAGGTTATGAAATCTGAATTATGTAGAAGGTTCCCAAAATTAGATACGAACAAAGTTATTTCCATTCACCCAGGTATCGATCATGTACGCAGTGTGGCTCCAGTACTTAAAAAACACGCTGAACCCTTTTTTCTCTACGTTGGGGTTATTAAGCCAACAAAAGACATTAGAAGGCTTATCAGGATATTCCATGAATTCTCCCAACAGAACGCAAAACAATATAAACTCATCTGTATTGGGCGACAGGAGAAAGAATATTTTCAGGAGTTACTCTGCCTTCCTGAATATCAAAAAGTCAAGGAGCAGGTGAGGTTCGTAGAGAATGTCTCCGATGAAGAACTCTATAGTTACTATCGCGATGCCACTGCGGTGATAAATGTATCTAAAGAAGAAGGCTTTGGCTTTCCTGTTTTGGAGGCACTGGCACTGGGTAAGCCGGTAATAGTCAACGACCTGCCTGTTTATCATGAGTTTACCGAAGCTTTTCCTCGTTTGAATATAGTACGTAACGATAGAGCTATAATGAGCAAACTTACACAGGTTTCACTGCAAAAAAGTAACGGTAAGGTTGTAATTCCCTCTGAATATACGTGGGAATATTTTACTCGAAAAATTATTAACATAATACATTCATGAAGATTGCTTTTATCTTTGTTTGTTTTCATACGCCGGAGCAAGAAAAAAAACGACTCGAGCACGAAGTGAAACAGTTGAATCTCAACGAGTGTCAGCTCTATTTTCCCGACAATACCAACACTGGTTTGGGCTATGCAGCGGGTGTAAACCAGGGAATTCGAGAGGCGCTCAAAGACAGGAATGAATTATTTGTTATTGCCAATACTGATATCTCTCTAAAAGAGGTTACCGGCGCGGGTTTTATTGCCGGGGGAAAACATTTTGATGTGTGGGGGTTTGCCATGAATCAGAATAAAATAAGGTATTATGGTGGTGAGATTGACCCGTTACGTTATAGTGGAGGTCTTATAACTCGAAAACCAACCGATAGGTTTGTTCCGGTAGATTATGTTACTGGTTCGTTGATGGTCATAAAAAGTACCGTAATTGAAACGATTGGAGTCTGGGATGAGTCGTATCATATGTATTATGAAGATGTGGATTACTGTGTTCGGACGCGCAAAGGTGGGTTTAAAGTAGGAATTGATGCCAAGATGTGTTATGAACATTTTGAGTCTTCTCAGAAACGAAAAGAAAAAGATATACAATTGGCTCGTAGTCGGGTGAAGTTTCTCATAAAACATGGCACGTTAAAGGCAAAAATGCATGAACTTCTCCGGCTTCCCAAAACACTCTATGAAGAGCGACAAATTATCAGCAAATTGGGAAGAGATAAACTGTTACAATAGGAGATACTGTATGAAGGACTCAATTATAAAAATATCCGCGATTATTCTCGCCCGCGACGAAGAAAAGAATGTTGAGAAAGCAATCAAGTCCGTCGACTTTGCAGATGAGATCTTGGTTATTGATGATAATTCAGAAGATAAAACAAAATTAGTAGCTCAAAGAATGGGAGCACGAGTAGTAGAGCATGCGCTTAATTATGATTTCGCAGCACAGCGAAACTTTGGACAAGCGGAAGCAAAAGGGCAGTGGCTTCTTTATCTCGACGCCGATGAAGTACTGAGTAAAGAGCTTCAAGGAGAGATAAAATCCATCACCGATTATGATGAATCTCACACCGCATTTTATATACCGCGCCGTGATTTCATGTGGGGAACCGAACTAAAATACGGAGAAACTCGGAAGGCTAGAACCCAAGGAATAATTCGTCTTGTTAAGAAGGGGAGCGGCTTATGGACAGGAAAGGTGCATGAAGAGTGGACTGGAGAAGGAAAAAAGATGCACTTATCACATTTTATCAATCATTACCCCCATCAGTCAGTTCGAGATTTTTTGCAGTCTATTAATTGGTACAGTACACTCAGAGCCCTAGAACTGTATAAAAATAAAGAACAGGTAAAATCGTTTGAACTGTTCTTTAAACCACTTGTTAAATTTATTTATACATATTTTTTCCTTTTTGGCTTTATAGATGGCCCTGCCGGGTTCCTGTATTCTTTCATGATGAGCTTTCACTCGTTTCTAGTTCGAGCAAAACTCTATCAATTCATTAAGATAGATACTAATTCCAAAATAAAAGAATGAAGTTTGTGAGAGCTAGTGCCACCTTCATGTCGTTCGCCTCGCTCCTGTCTATAGGTTTTGGTCAACTCAGTCGAATTTCTTTATTTGGACAACAGAGAAATGTTTATGTGTTTGAGGCGATAGTAATTATAAATCTTATAACACTTGTATGTCTTTACGGTCTAAAACCGTTTAAACAACTTACGAATAGAAGTTTGTTGCCCCTCATTTTCGTTAGTTATTTGGGACTCACTCTTATCGTAACTTTCGTGCGATTTTCACCATTTCAAAACCTCGTTGCTTTCTTATATTTAATACGCCTGTCAGTTTATATTTTGGACTTTTATTACCTTAGCTTCCATTTCACAATTAAAGGACAAGGGGAGATGCTTCGCTCCGCCGGGATTCCTCTATTTTCAGGTTTTTTAGCTCTCACCTCTGTAATTCAATATTTTTGGTTTTCCGATTTGAGTGGATGGTTTAGTCAAGGTTGGGATCTTCATTATAAGCGAATCTTTGGAGTTTTTCTTGATCCGCCTATGACAGCTGCTATCGTGATTCTTGCTATTATTTATATCGTACATCATCTTACTACTTGTAAAACTCCTTATATATTGAATATATCAATGAAAGTTTTGGCTATTTTCCTATTTGGTATTTTACTACTCACCTTTTCACGGGGTGCTTATTTAGCTTTTTTGTTCATTGCTGTCATATATTTTTTGAAGGCTAAAAAGTGGCTTATCCTTATAGGATTCATATCTGTTTTCGCAGTGGGGATTTATCTTATTCCAAAACCATCCGGTGAAGGGGTTAATTTGATGAGAACTTTTTCAATCTATGCACGCCTAGCAAACTATGAAGATGGTTTTGATATGTGGCGGAATAATATGTTTTTGGGAGTAGGATACAATCATATTCGCTATGCGAAGTCTGTCCAGACAGTGAGCCCATCAAAAACAGAGTTTGTATATGATCATGCAGGGGCGTCATTTCACTCATCTTTTCTGACTATCTTAGCTTCGGCAGGAATTGCTGGACTTGCGTTGTTTGTCGGGGTGCTGCTATATTTTGCGTCACTCAACAGCTTTGGCTGGTATGCGGTAATCGCATTGTCGGTGATGTCATTATTCGACAATGTAATATTGTATCCTTTTGTGCTAGTACTCTTCATTATCATGCTGACGCTTACTCTTCAATCGGCTCGTCAATCATCCTTGCGGTAAGTGATAGTAAGCGTTTTTTTGGTAGCATTTCCTGCGTCGTCTGTAGCCACAACATCAAATTTATTTTCTCCTTCTTTCAGTATGATCGTGGTTGAAAAGTTCCCTTTTGCATCAACTACAACAGGATTATTGTTTACCTGAATTTGGGCGTTACCGTCGGCGTGGCCGGACACCCTCAGATCAGAATTACCCACAGTCGAGTTATCCTGCGGCTCGGAGATATCAAGTGTCGGACCTTTATCAACGTAAGACACGGATAGCGTAGGGGATTGAGTCTTATTTTTGCTATTTTTGGACTTGGCGATTACATAGATTTCATTGGAGCCTTTTTTAAGATCACCAATCTCTTCAGAGAAGCTATCCGCAGAGATGGATTCAGAATCCTTTACTTTGTCACCGTTGAGATAGAATTCAAGAGTGTCATAATTGCTCACTGTCCCTGATATGATAAAATGAGCGCTGTTGGTGGCGGTATTGAGATGATCAAGATTCAATTGTCCATAGAAAGAATCCTGCTTATCAGGAGAACTAGTCGCGGAATTATTGTTTGCTACTTTATTAACGAGAAGACTAGCGTTTATCAGTAATCGCAGGCCAAAAAAGCCAAGAACCCCGGCTGACACAATAAATATAACTCCGTAAAAAATAAGCTTCCTTACGAATTGTTTTTGTTGATATGATTGTAG
>JAAXWV010000054.1:5165-8525 GCA_013334845.1 Candidatus Roizmanbacteria bacterium
AGATGTGACATATGTACTGTAATTATACTCTCATTTTTTTCTGGAGCCAGTAGTCGGAATCGAACCGACGACCTCTCGCTTACGAAGCGACTGCTCTACCAACTGAGCTATATCGGCAATCTAACTCAAGATACGGTTTATTATATCAAATAGTGGTCAACAACCAGAAGGTTTTCGTCGAAGAGAAATTCCCCGTTTACTTTTCTGTCTTTCAGTATCAATGGTAGCCAATATCGGGCGTCGTCCCACATTTTATCAAAAGGCAGCTGTGTCAGGGGAACCCACTCAGGTTCTATCTCTACCTCACCGTTTTGATCTTTTTGAGCTATGGGCTCACCTGCCCATTTATTCACCGTAAAAATATAAACTTCTTCGTTCCAGCTTTCGTCCGGGACGTGGGGGAAGTAAAAATTTAGACTCCCCATAAACTGTAAGTCTTCCAGCTTTACAGTAACCCCAACTTCTTCGCGAATCTCCCGGCAGGCACCTCGTCTCACCATCATCATTTTGTCTGTGTCACCGGCGAAAGAGTCAATTTCTTTCTCGACCTTCCCCCCGATTCCTAAATAGTACCCTTTGCCAAATCCGCGCTTTTTGAGCCCGAGACACACCTGATCACTTCTTAATAGAAAGGCAGAGGTTCGAGGCAGGATCTCCCGGGCTATCGTCGCTTTGTACTCTGATAAATTCATGTTTTTTGTTAGTAACATTTATGCTAATAGTTTTTCCAAAATCCATGTAATTATATTGATTCTATCGTCAAATGCCTTTTTATCTTCTATTTCTAGATTGGTTCCCATAATATCTGCCCGGAGTAACAGAATAAGTTCGATAGCAATATCGCCTACTGTTTCTTTGAAGCTTTGAACGTAAATCTCCGAATATCCATGAGTAATTACTGAATCAAGAACCCCAAAACCTATGCTGTGATAGCGGACTATTCTTTTAATACATGATTCCTCCTTCGTGTCTAATCCAAACCTTTTGGCAAAATGTTTGACCTTCTGAGCAGAGACTATTTCATGTTTTGGACATGATGTTACACCATCTTGATCTATAATAATGGTATCAGCCTTGCCTAGATCGTGAAGTAAAGTCGCAATTTTTAGTAAGTCAACTCTCCGTTTTTTGCTTATCACTTGTGACAAATATTTGTCTAGTTTTACTTGTTGTTGAAGAGCAAGAAACGTATCTTTCAATGTAGTTTCCAGTGCTGCGTAAACAATTATACTATGTTCCAGTACATTTTGATTGTGGTGCCAGGCATTGTTTTCGACTGTTTTTTCAAGTTCATAAAACTCAGGAAGTGAATTCAGATAGGCCTTATCTCTCAGAATATTGGAAGTAATATGCAATATGTCGATGTACACTGCTATCATATTCATTGCACACGCAACTAAACTACGTGAACGCAAAGGTAAGTATATCACCATTATGAACGCAATCACTAATATGCTGAGATGAATATGGAAAAGAAACAACTCATTCTTGATGGAATATCAGTAACCTACTATGAACAGGGTACTGGAAAGACGGTAATTTTCCTCCATGGCGGGAGGCTGCGGGCATTGGCGCATGAACATCTGCTTTATGAACTGGCAAAACAGTATCATATTATTGCTCCTGATATACCAGTATATGGAGAATCGTCCGGTCCGGGCGAACTCTGGACATTTAAAGAGTATGCTGATTTTTTCAATACCTTTATTAAGAAATTACAAATTGATAGACCGATTGTAATAGGATACTCGCTGGGAGGAGGAATCGCACTTTATCTGTCTTCAATGAATAAAGACGTTGAAAAATTAGTGCTAATAGATTCAGCGGGGTTAGATAGACCAACTGGAATAGCACTCACCAGAGATCTAAACAGGTTGTGGTTTTACGCTTCCCATCCACAGTATTTTCCCGTATTGTTGAAGTTGCTCAAGGAGTTTTTACTGTTCAATAAGAAGCATTTCCTGGAATTGAGGAAAATAAATCAATTGAGAGATAATGCACTCAACACCGCTACAGACATCGAAAAGATAAAGGCAAAAACTCTTCTTATATGGGCAAAGGGAGACACGATTTTTCCTTTAAATACTGCCGGGAAGTTTCACAGTATGATCATAAATTCTCAGCTCTCTATCGCTGAGGGAAATCACGATTGGATATTTATGAATGAGAAAAAATTATTGGAGTTGCTGCATGTGTTCATTATGGCAAATGACTCTTAATTGGGATGTGAAAAGCAAGAGGTTAGTCGAGATAGTGATATATTACTTATCTTTTGGATTGCCGATGACGCACCCCAAGCTTTGGTAATGTCCTTTACTCGGAAGCAAACAAATATTGGGTAGATTATTGGTTGGAAAATACAAAACATTTGACATCCTTGTATTAGATACAAATAGAGTAGGACACCTTTTTATTATTCTGCCGACTTCTTGCCGAGGCCTTGAGAAAATCTGAGCATATAGCCGCTGGGATCCATGACGAGAATTTCTCTACATCCATGATATGTGTCTTTTACCCGGTATCAACATTTTCGTAAAAGTAGATAGATTGATAATTAGAGCACATTATGGTTTAATGTTATTATGTCAGAACGGCCTTCTACATTGATCAACTCGCAATCATTAGAGGTTAATACTAATCCTGGAAAAGTAACCATATCTCGAAGAGAAGTACTGTTTCCCTGGCTAAGCAAAAAAGGTCCGCCACATGAACCCGAAACAAAACAATTGACTAGCACTCCACTTCCTCGGGCAATAATAGAGGAACCTTTACAGAATCCTCTTTCTTTAGATAAGACTGTTGCAAGTAATACTACTTTACTAAAGCCTATACGAGAAAATTTTACAGTAGTACAAGACCCTTCTCTTAAAAAAAATACTGAGATAAAAATGTCAAGAAAAAAATTTATGAAATGGCTTGTGGGCGGAACCGCGTTTGTTACTGAGGAAACTGTTGCAAAGGGAATTCCACGAAAGTACGGATGGATGTTTCTCACCAATGAAAAAGTAAGAAATAAAATACTTCAAAAATTAGGAGAGGGAAAATTATTTAGCAAGTTAAAGGATTTATATTCCGCATCAGAAGGCGCACAACTTACTCTAGGCGAAGAAGTGTTAGTAAACGAGCCCGACTTTGAGATGATGTTTGATTACAAAGTACGAAAAGTCGATGGCATCGATTACCTTTTATTTGTTGGTGAACCAAAGAATATCAAAATATTTGAATTGGAAAATCAGCAAAACAATTTAAATTTATTAGAAAAAAAAGTAGGTAAGAGCGTTTCACTACCAATGCCTCAATTAGACAATATGTTTCTTGATAAAGGCAGATTTAGTTATTATGCCAATGTGACAACTGAGG
>JAAXWV010000288.1 GCA_013334845.1 Candidatus Roizmanbacteria bacterium
ACTTCCAGATATAGGAGGATTATAACAATATGCACCACATCACTCTGTAAGAAAGTAAGGAAATTCTTACATCATTCTCTATAATACAAGTATGAAACCTCAAGCACCCTCTCGTCTTAAAGAGATAGATTTTATTCGAGGCTTTGCTTTATTCGTAATGATTCTCATTCATACGAATGCTTATTTTCTTCAGAGTCCGATTTCCCGCTTTTTATGGGACTCGTGTCAGTTTGCGGTACCCGCATTCCTCTTTTGCTCATTCTACTTATCTTTCCGGAAAGAAAGCCCATTTTCATGGCAATCTTATGCAAGCTACGTGAAAAAGCGAACAATTCGTCTCCTCGCACCTTATTATCTCTTTTTAATCATATATTTTGCCATTCGCTATATTAAAAGCCCCTCCAATCTATCTATCCCTTTCATTTCTGACAGTGTTTTTTTAATAGGGGGGGTGGATATTAATTGGCTCATCCTTCTTTTTATTATTTTTTCACTTCTTACTCCTTTTATACAGCTAATTCGCCAGAAGTCCCCCATTGCATTCAATATGGTGGCGGGAGGCAGCTTTATAAGCACAGTGGTGTTTCTATTTGTCACTCCATCTTTTTCGTATAAATTAATCATGTGGCTTCCCTGGTTTTTTGTTGCATTCTTCACTATGTGGTTTCTCAAAAATGAACAAAATATCCGAAAGCTTGTTGGAGTATTTTTTCTCCTAGGAAGTGTTTACTTTATCCTTCGATTCTTATTGGGAACTTTTGGACACTCACTTATACAATTTGATAATAAGTATCCTCCCAATCTTTACCATTTATCATATGGATTGATGTGGGTTGTAGGGACATATCTCCTTCTTAAAAAACAACTTAAAATTCTTGATCTACCGGCTGCCGCCTTTAATTATTTAAGTAAACATTCTTATTCGCTCTATTTTGTTCATTATGTAATTATTTACGTGTTTACCGTATTTTTTCATTACACGAACCTTACATGGATTACTTTTTTCCTGGAGATTCTTGCCTTTACCATCTTGACTCAGTTAGTGATTGATGGATTCAATCACCTCTTCTCTACGTTAAAAAGAGGCCCAACAATCTGAATATTAGCAGGTGCTCGCAAATTAAAAAAATCTTTCCACTCTTTGGGATTAAAAGAATGCGATCCACCGTCTCCACTTACTGTAATGTTAGTAGTTCGCCCCGATCCCTTATCCCAGTCAATATTTATACTAGAGACCGAATTGAGCGGTGACTGTCCCCGACTCTTAAGCTCTTCTTTGACCTTATTGGCATCCCACGTGTCAGAGCACTTCGCTTGGTCGGTTTGACAAAGGTGGGTGGTTGTTCCCGAATCAGTTTTTGCCAATAAGAGTGCGTTGGCTATATCGGCAACCTCTTCCGGCTTTAGCCATGCTGTATTGCTATACTGAGATCGGCCACCCCAGTCACAATAGAACCATGGAGAATCCTTATCATATGCCCGATCCATCAGATCCTGAAAACTGTTAATATCACCATTTGTGTCACGTCCGTTTTTCGTCCAGGAACTACTATTCCAACCTATGTCTCCGGACGAAAAAATATAGCCTCCATGGGTAGAGGAAAACCACGCTTTGACCGGGTTCCCTCCTTGAACAAGCACCTTGCCCCTTGTCTCCTCGACTGCACGCCCCCAATTCCCTCCTTTTTCTCCCGACTGAAATACCTGACAGTTTTCAGTAGTGCAGATCGATTTTGAACCGTTACCAGTATAGGCTAATGCGTATGAACGTGCGGCGACAGCCTGTGCCTTAAGAGCCTCCATTCCTCCTTTATCCCCCCAATCATTGGGGATTTCATAGATATGTTTTACATATTCTTCCAGACTATAATCACCGTATCCCTCCACTGAAATCTTCACACCTGTATCCCACTCTTTTATCTCATCAAAATTATAATATGCACGCAAAATGTCCTCGTAACTCTGACCAGCCTTTGCCCGTCCAAATGCTCCATATTGGTTTAGCCCTACCCGATTAGGTACCCCGAAAGTGAAAAATGCGAATCGAGGTGAAAATCCGGGATCAATTGTCCGATCATCGGTGCATCCTTTCGCTCCTGAACCTGCGGAAGTTGGCAAGTTTAGAGAAGAGAGTTTTTGGGCAATGAGCTGTTGTTGTTGAGCATTGAGAGTGGCAATTTTGTTTTGCAGCTCGCTTTCGTATTTTTTTGATTTATCTACTTCGGAGGTGAGAAACGTTGTCTGCTTGTCTATCTCAACACGTAAAACCGCCATGCGCTCCTTTTCTTTTTGGAGTTGATCTTTTTTAACTTAGGAAGAGAGGAGCGCGCACCATGTTGAAGAGCAGGTTGTGGAATGTTTTGATCATTTCCCTTGGAATGTTGGCAGGGGTTTCGCAGGGGGCCCTGGCCCAGTCCCCCTACC
>JAAXWV010000055.1 GCA_013334845.1 Candidatus Roizmanbacteria bacterium
AAGAGATAGACAGAAGCATGAAAATTGAAACACCCCCAAAAAATCATACATTTACTAACCTGACCCTAGAAAAACGCAAGTGGTTAGCTTACATATTACCCCTTGGCATGTGGGCTTTGATCCAGTATTACTTGGGGAATAGACTCTACGCATTATTTATTATCGCCTTTTTCTTTGTAGTTGGGTTTCACTACCTTTTTGATAAAGAGAATTAAGGACGGTTTTGTCCTGATTTCTTGATGAGTTTAAACACCTTGATTATCTCTCGCATCTCACCATCCGTACCCTCAATGAGGTTGGTGTTAGCGAGCCGCTGATATTCTTGAAGATAATCAGAAAGTGAGAGTTGAAGGTCTTTTAGTTCTTCCTTCATATTTTTCAGTTTATCTGCGAGCATAGCAGTGGCGGGCTGTTTCATCATTTGTTGTTTTAAGGCTGTTTTATTTTTTGTCGCTTCTTTTGCTTTTTCAGCCAGTTCCCGGTAGACGGCATCATTATCAAATGTGCTATTAAACATATTGTTATTTTCTTTAAGCTCGGTTCGAAGTTTTTCGATACTAGCAATATACCGATTAATAAGGCTTTCTAGACTAGAGACGGTGAGAGGTTCTCCACTACTCATTGTTTCTATTGATAGGCTTACTTCAGGCGTAACTTCTTCAGGGTTTGTGTTTTGAGTTTGATCATCCATAGAGAAAAAATATAGCGGATTTCATGTCGAGAAACAAGAAGAAATTCTTAAGTTGGTTCTAGGTGGACAACGGCGCGTTCAAGTTCAGGAATTGCCTCTTTTGTAAGATATTCAAGTTTGCTGGAAAGTGTATGGGCCTCCTCAAGGGGCGTGTCTTTATCAATGTTGCAGTGGATGGAAATAAATATTCTCCCTTGCATCTTTCGTAACGACAGTTGGGTGACGTGACGAATTTGTGGAAATCTCGTGATCACTTTTTGCACTTCTTCTCGAATCCTTTGTTCCTTGGCGGGGGATAGGGAGTCAGCAGTAATGCTGGTTTTTTTAAGGGGTTCAATATGGGTACTAATTTCCAAATCTTCTCCAAGTTCGCTCCGTATGGTTTCTTCAAGTTGGGTTGCAGTTTCATGAGCTTTGGCGAGTGTTTGAGCATTGTCCACCTCTAGATCGTAGCTGATATATTTCTTATTTTCGAGGTTCTGGACTACAATGTCATGAATTTCATAGTTGTGATTGCCGGCTATAATTCTAATTTGTTCAACAATAGTCTCATCCTTAACTGCGACTGGTCGGGCATGAATCACAATATCTGCGTCCGGATACAGACTTTGTATTGCTTTCTCAGTGGATACGCTTACAGAATGAATGCGCTGAGAAGAGAGTTTTCTATTCACCTTAACAGTCATATCTACATAGTAAGACACACCAGTCGGGCGAACACGGAGTCGATCTATAGATAATATCCCTTCAACATGTGATGCAACAAGAGCAATCTGATCAACTACCCCGGGCGGTGTGGCATCAATAAGAATGTCTACACTTCGCTTTCCGAGTCGATAACCCGCAAAGATCACCAGTATTGCTACACCGATAGCCGCGTATGCATCAGCTCCGGGAATTCCGAGAGCAGCGAGAATAAGACCAATAATAACCACTCCCGAACTGATAATATCAGATTGAAAATGGAGCGCATCTGCCTCAAGAGCTTGGCTTTTTGTCGCTTTTGCCACTTTGTTCAGAACACGAGAACGGGCAACATCAACCACAATAGAAGTGATCATTACCGCGAAAGAGTACCAGGCTATCTCAATTTCCGTTGAACGGGTAAGGAGGCGATGCACCGCTTCATAAATGATCCAGGCACTCGTGAGTATAAGGAGCCCTGTCTCAACAAATGCAGAAATATTCTCCACCTTTCCATGTCCATACGTATGAGTTTTGTCAGCAGGTTTGTCGGAAATGCGTACCGCAAAAAAAGTAATAGTAGCAGCGACGAGATCTAGTCCGGAATGGGCAGCTTCAGAGAGAATGCCGATGCTACCTGTCAATAGTCCAACAATTAACTTAAGTAGAGTGAGGGATAGACTAGCTATCACAGAGCTAAAAGCGACGGCTTTTTTAGAATCTTTCATTAATATTAAGGATGTTTGTTAAAAAAAGCTGCCTCTTTTTTCAGGAAGGCCTCCACAATCACCTTATATGTGGCTACAAACGGAACACCGAGCAGCAGCCCGATAAAACCGAATAGTTTACCAGCAAAAAGGGTAGTAAAGAGAATGATTAATGGATGTAGTTTTACTGATCGGCCTACTACATGAGGAACAACAAGAAAATCTTCCAGTTGACGCAGCAGGAAATAGCCAGCCGCTACCACCAGGACCCCGAGTAACGCAGACTCCTGAAAAAAAGGAGAACCGGTTAGGAAAGTAACAATAACTGCCGCTCCACCAGCAGTGATGGGACCAACATAGGGGATAAGCTCAGCGAATCCAGTAAATAAACTCAGTATAAAGGCGAATTTAATCCCTAAGACCGAGAGAAATATCCAGGTAACGAGCGTCATTACAATCACTAGTATTGCCTGTCCTCGGACGTAATTTTGCAATGTTTCATTTATTGTACGTGTAAGTCCTGTTTGAGGAACGCGACGGCCGATGCGAGTACTGTCTTTGAGAAAATAAAAAAGAGCAACAAAGAACGCAAAAAGTGAGATTACCCGACTAGCGGTGTTTTCCAGAAATGGCAAAGTAAAAAACTGCTTGAGGGTAGAAGTGTTTTGAAAGGAGGCAGCTAGGTAAATCGCAGGCCCTTGAGCCCATCCGGGAAGCGTCTTAATATAAAGTGAGACACTTCTCGACTCTTCTGAAAGTTGTCGCACCTCTCCATTTACCAGAGCAATTACTTGAGTAAGAGTAACAGAAAGAAGAATAATAAAAATAAAGAATATCCCCACTATAGAAATAATGCGTGGGAGGTGGGCTTTTTCTGTTAGAAACTCGACAAGAGGAGTGAGAAGATAGGCGACTACTGCAGCGAAAATAAAAGGAGTCAAAACTTCCCGGATAGGAAGAAATAGAAAGATGATGAGAAATGTGAGAGGGGCAAATATAAGGAGCAATTGAGGAACGGTAAGTGTTTTGAGCCAAGTCGCTGTCTCTTTTAAGTTCAGAGATGGTATATTCATGATGTTATTATAGCACTTTAGAGGATTACACTATCCTCTTCTACCTCTCTTTCACGTTCTTTCATGACAAAGATATCTTGATTGTACTCATCGGTTCCTACAAGTGCCGCCTCTTTACGAAGCACTTTCTGTAAAGGGCGACAAGCGAAGCAACCATCTTTGTGCGAGCATTTAAATCGTTCCAGTTGCCGGGCGAGTTTAATCTGTTTGGCTATCTCGAGTATTTTTTCATTGGCCGTTTCCAGATCGGGGAGCTGTTTTTCGGTGGGTATATCGTTCCGATCAAGATACCAATAACTCGCTTTCGTTACTGTACGCTTCTGACAATTGTGGACAAGTAGATGGTAGATGGGAAGTTGAAGAGAATTTGGGTCTTCATCATTTTTGCTCGTTTTAAAGTCGACAATATGGACGCTGTTAGTTGTCGGAAGGTACTCAAGCCAGTCAATTTTGCCACAGAGAATAATATTTGCCTCAGGTGAAAGCCAGTAGTGGGGTAGATCCATCTTTATTTTTACTGCCTGATTTTTAAGAATGCCCGGGTTTTGGGCAACTCTGTTAAGCATAGCCTCACCCCGCAATTTGTATTTATTCTCCACTTCCGGATCGAAAAAACCGCCGCGCGCACCGCTTACTTTTTTCCATACATGGTTGAATTTAAGAATGAGTGATTCATTAAATCGGCTGTCTACGGGCAGTACCGAAAGTGATTCAATTACTTCATGAACCGCTTGTCCAAGTGCGAGCGAAGGGCTCATGAGTTTAATCTTATGTCCTGTATCAGGGTTCCGGTAAATGTGTTTAAGATAATATGCGTTTGGGCATTTGAGAAAATCTCCTATGGAGGTGTGTGAAACCCACACTGCGGTATATTTATCCTCAGCCATATCGAAATTGTACTCTCCTATAGCCCCTTTCAGCAAGAGGATAAATAGACTTGTTACTTATTCTTACGATAAAGTATAAATGAATACGCCATCGGGGCTAGGGACGCTATCCCAAGACTGCTGAGTACTACAATGGGACTGTACCATTGAAAATATGATTCTAACAAAACAACAATACCCGCTGTGACAAAGCACCAACTGGCAAAACGATGAGTTTTATTCCAGTTTTCTTCGTTGGATAAAGTCCAGGGAACTCGAATGCCAATGAAATAGTTCTGACGAATTTTAGAAAGATAATTTCCAATGAGTATAAATAGAGAACCGAGGCCAATAAAAATAAGAGGTACACTGTTAGTGCGAGGAAAAAGCGAAGCATGAAGCACGACAAAATGCATATAAGCAAAAAATGCTATAAAAGCAGTCTGTATTATTATCCATTCATGTTGAAACAGTTTATATTTGTCTTTTTTAGGGTCTAGAAAGGGAATTACTTTAAAGCTGAAAAACATAGCTAGTGTTAGAAAGGGAAACAGCCAAGCACCGTACATTTTGTCCATATAGCCATCTATGTTTCCTGCAATATTCCAATGTGTGGGCAACTGGGTAGGTAACTGAGGATAAAAATAAGCGCTTCCCGCAAACATACCGGCAACAATAAGAGATATGACGATATTCATAGTTATTTATTGAAATAATTAGTAAAAATTTTAATAACCTCTTCCATAACTGACGTGTTTAGGGAGTAATGAATAAACTGCCCTTTCCGTTGGGCAATAACTAAATTCGCTCGCTTCAAAATATCAAGATGATGAGAAAGTGAAGCGAGTGTAATATCAAAATGCTGAGCAATTTCATTAACAGCCATATCTTTTTCCTTTAAAATTCCCAATATTTTGCGACGATTCTTATCTGCCAATGCCTTGAATACTGAATCCATATTATTAGATAATTAGATAGATATCTAAATATTAGCACTGATTTTACATTTGTCAAGAAAATTAACACTTTTACAAAAATAAGGTAAAATAGAGAAATATGGTTAGAGGCACACATGAACAAGCTCACGTTAGTATGTTTGGACAGGAAGTGAATGAACAGAATGAGGGGAGAAGTAATATATTAGGTGGTGTTACTTTTCTTGTTTCCGGCACACTACTATTACTTAACAATATGAACGTGATCCCCTGGGGGATTTGGGAGCATGTTTGGAAATTTTGGCCTGTTATCATTATTTTTATTGGACTTAATTTTATCTTGGGAGGAAACCGCTTTTCCCGTCTTATTGTGGGACTATTGGCGCTCATCACCTTTCTCCTTATTGTAGTCAATGGGTTAGTTCAGGTTCATTCACCGCTCGTGCGATATGTCCCTGTGAATATTTTGTCTTTTGTTACAATTTTTAATTATCTTAAGCATGAATAACGCAAAGTTTATTATCGGATTATTTTTAATTCTTCTTGGTGTGGGGTCGCTCACTGGTTATCCGGTGATGCACATTTTTTTACCAGCTGTACTAATTGTAATCGGGCTCAATATGCTTAGTGGTAGAAAAGCATTTTCTGGTTCTATTGAACCATCAGCAGTTTCTCAAAGCGAGATAAAGGAGCTAGTGATATTTAGCGGGTTTAATAAAGTAGTGGAGTCAAATGAATTTGCCGGAGGAAAAGTTATGGCAATTTTCGGGGGAGGCGATCTCGATATTAGTAGTGTTAAGCCGGAGTCAAAAACTGTCGAGATGGAGGTGGGTGCTATCTTTGGAGGTGTAAAACTTACTGTTCCTAAGGACTGGAAAGTTGTGTCTGAAGGGGTGGCCATTTTGGGCGGCTTTGACAATAAAGCGGGAAGTTCCAAATCAAGCACAGTTTTAAAAATAAAAGGTGTGGCAATTTTCGGTGGCGTGGAAGTGATTAGTAAGGAGAGCTGAGTTATATATCAGAGCGCAATACCCGATAGATTCGGGAGACGAGGAAGAGGGCCTTGTGCATACAAGGAGTCGGACCTTTCTTGAAAGAAAGAGTAGCGGAAACCCTCAAGTACGAGAAAGCGTGCTTTAAGGAATGAATTAACCCTGCTTCGCAAGTGGCAGCAATAGAGTTCATTTCAGCTTTCCTCTCTTCTCACTTGTACTTTCTCTGCTCCTATTACTAATTATTCTCTATTATTATGTGTGGAATTTTTGGCTATAAAGGCACGCGAGACAATGCTTCTGAAATTGTAGTGGAAGGACTGAAACGACTTGACTATCGAGGCTACGATTCGTGGGGAGTAGGAGTGGCGACGGGAAGTGAACTGTCGGTACAAAAACAGGTAGGAAAGATAAGTGAAGTGCACGACGGGATGCATTTTCCATCGGCTCATACAGCTATCGCTCACACACGCTGGGCAACAACCGGAGCCGTGACTCAGGCAAACGCACATCCGCACATGAGTGCTGATGGTTCGTTTATTCTGGCCCAAAACGGGATTGTGGAAAACTTTTCAGAGCTGAAAAAAAGCCTGCGGGAAAAAGGATATGAGTTTAAGAGTGAGACCGACACGGAAGTGATTGTTCGGTTAATTGAGGAGGTATCGAAAACAGAGTCGCCGTTCCTGGAGGCAATTCGTCAGGCATTTTTGCAGCTTGAAGGGCGAAACACCATCATTATTCTTACCAAAGAAGGAGAGATATATGCCGCCCGCAATGGTTCTCCGCTTGTAGCTGGTCTCGACTCTCACACGGGGGATATTTTTCTTTCATCTGACACCCTCTCTTTTGCCGCTCAAGCCGATCAGATGGTAGTGATCGAAAACAACCAGTTGGTAAAGGTGGGCACCGATCAGAAGCTGGAACTTTTTGATGCTAAAACCGGCGCTTCGTGTAGCTATAAATGGGAGCCTATAAATATCTCAACCGGCACCATTGATAAAGAGGGATTCGATCATTTTATGGCGAAGGAAATTCATGAAACTCCCTCGGTTATCAAACAAATTGTGCATCAGGATCGAACGAAGATGACTCAGTTAGCCGAGGCAGTAAAAAATGCTCACCAGGTATATGTGGTGGGCTGTGGTACAGCCGGATTTGCGGCATATCAGACGGCATTTTACCTGCGTGTTTTCGGGAAGGTAAACGCGATTAGTCTGATTGGAGCAGATGTGTTGAGTTATTATCCTTTGTTTCAAAAAGGGGATCTCATTATCGCTCCCTCTCAAAGCGGTGAGACAGCAGATGTAATTGAGGTACTGGAGTATGCTAAAAAAATCGGCATGCAGATAGCTTCCTTGGTAAACATGCCTGGCTCGATGATGACGCGTATGTCCGATTTTCCGTTTATGTGTAATGCGGGTCCGGAGATCTGCGTCATGTCAACGAAGGTATTCTCTTCTCAGATTACCTGGGGATATTTACTGGCGAAAACAGTGCAGGGGAAATATGAAGAGGGGAGAGAGAATCTCACCCGGCTTTCCGACGAGATCGAGAAATACCTGACTGATGGAGAAAAGCTGCAGCAAGTACAGGATCTTGCTGCGCTTATCGCTTCCCGGGAGCATATATTTTTACTCGGGAAGTATCAGAACTTTGCCGTGATGAGCGAGGGTATGGTGAAGATCGTGGAAGCATCGTATAAACACGCCCACGCGATTCAGGCAGGCGATCTGAAGCACTATGCGATTACCCTGATGGAAAAGGGAATTCCGGTGATTGTCGCCGTGTCCGAAGATGAGGTGAAAAATGACGTGATGACGGCCATCAACGAGGTACGCTTGCGGGGGGCAGAAGTGATCGCTATCGCAAGCAAAAAAGAGGATAATTTTGATCACTTTTTGCACGTCGCGGACACCGGGGAGACGAGCGCTCTTTTCAATGTTATTCCCTTACAACTTCTAGCCTATTATCTGGCGGTTGCTCTGGGGAACAATGTCGACAAGCCACGTAATATTGCCAAAAGCGTGACGGTGAAATGATATACTCGAGGTTATGGATAGAAAAGTGCGTCTCGAAACAATAAAACAGTTGCGGATTTATGTGGCGAGCACATTGGCACAGGTGCTAACTTTCTATCTTCGATCTTCTCATCCAGTCTCTGAAACGCAATTTCGAGATGGCTGGTTGAAAGAGTTGAGGAAGAATAAGGATATTTATACTGACGGTTGGTATATACCGCCTCCTCATGGGATGATTCTCATATTCGACACCGATGATAATGGTTCACGGGTCGGGGCTTCCAGTTTCCGGCCGCCCGATCTTTGGCCGAAAGGAAATATATATTTGGATAAGCAGAAAGGGCTTATCTACGCTTACTTTTCGGCTGTGCACCGTGAGAGTGGGATCTTGGGCGACTTCTGTGTGAGTTTATATTTAGGAACAAACAAAGATGTCTGCTTGCAGATGCAGAAAGGTTTGATGATCGACCGGCAGATTTTTGATTTTGCAGCTTCAGGGATGAAATTGTGTGAG
>JAAXWV010000056.1:0-6835 GCA_013334845.1 Candidatus Roizmanbacteria bacterium
TCCTCCGCTCCTGCGCCATGCTTGAACTCGAACTTGACTTCGGCGAAGAGGATGTCGAATTCCAGAGCCGTGACGAGCTGACCGGGCAAGTCGACGAGCTCCTGAACGAGGTCGGCCGCCTCGTCGACTCCTACCAGCACGGTCGGCTCATGAGCGAAGGGGTCGCGACCGTCATCGCCGGCCGCCCGAACGCAGGGAAGTCCACGCTGCTCAATACGCTGCTCGGCCAGGAACGCGCCATCGTCAGCCACATGCCGGGCACTACGCGGGATTATATCGAAGAGTGCTTCATTTACGACAAGACCATGTTCCGCCTCACCGACACCGCCGGCCTGCGCGAATCCGGCGGGGAGATCGAAAGCGAGGGGATCCGCCGAAGCCGCATGAAGATGGCCGAATCAGACCTTATGCTTTACCTGCTCGATATCGGAACCGACCAGCTTGACGAGGAGCTTGAGGAGATCATGTCGATCAGGCAGCAGCACCCTGACGTTCGGTTCATCATCGTAGCCAACAAGATCGATCAGGTGCCCTCAGTCGAAACGCTCATTGAACTGGTCGAACGGAAGAGCTGCGCCGAGGTGATCGGCATATCGGCGCTTGAGGGCAAAGGCATCGAGGAGCTCAAGCAGCGAATGGGTACCCTGGTTCAGGACCTCGACAAACTCCATGAGGCAAGCGTGCTCGTCACCAGCCTCCGCCACTACGAAGCGCTCCGCAACGCAGCTGACGCCCTCCAGAACGCCCGCGAACTCATCGGGCACCAGTCGGACACCGAACTCATCGCCTTCGAGCTCCGCTCCGCCCTCGACTACGTCGGCGAGATCACCGGCAAGGTCGTCAGCGAGGAGATCCTCAACACCATCTTCGCGAAGTTCTGCATCGGAAAGTGAATGTGTTTGTTGATGTCTTACTAATGGTTGTATTTATAATGTCTTAGGTATGTGGTCTTGGTGTATGGTTCGCTGATTTTTGTGGTTAATTTGATGATGAATGTTGTTTGAGTATCTTTAACTCTGCCAATGAGGTTAAAATAGCAGCAAGGGTTTGTGAGTAATGTTGTTGATGGTGTTGCTAATGCCGCATAAGTTATTGTTAAATAAGGTATTCACTTTCTAATAGTTATGGTGTATGGCTAGGTCAAAAGGTCTTTTGAGCAAAGGGATTCCATTGTCGATCCATCTTAGGAGGCGGCAACAAGGGGATGGAAAGGTTAGTCTCTATTTTGAGTACTACTATGGAACTTCAACTTCAGCATCTGGCAAGCCAACACAGATAAGGGATTATGTGTATCCGGGTATTTTTCTGAATGCACAGCCCAAGACGAAAGCAGAGAAGGATCGTAACAAAGAGTTAGAGTCACTAGCCAAGACGATCAAGGCTCAAATGGAAGTGGATCTCAAAAAAAGTCAGTTTGGTTATAAGCAAGCCAAGGGGAAGGGGATTCAACTGCTTGAATATTTTAATGATCAGCTTAACAGCAGAAAGGAGAGTGCCGGTAACTTTGGGAATTGGAGGGGTGCGTTAAAGCATTTAACTGACTATGTGACTAAGCATTACTACCCGGCACTTCCTCTGGAGGCAGTCGATGCTGGTTTTATGGAGGGCTATAAAGCTTACCTGACCAGTACAGCAAAGACTACAGCTCTTAACCCATTAACTTCATCATCACAAAACAGCTATTTTGCAAAGCTTAAAGCTTGTCTTAAACAGGCTGTAAAGGATGACCTTTTGTTGAGGAATCCTGCAGAGGGCGTTTCTCTGCCAAGAATTGTGTCAACTCAGCGTTCCTACTTGACTCATGAGGAACTTCAGCAACTGGCAAAGACAGAGTGTCATTATGACGTTTTAAAGAGGGCGTTCCTTTTTTCTTGCCTTACGGGTCTTCGCTGGTCTGACATCCATAAGCTTTTGTGGAAGGAAGTGGAGGTGCTGGGTGATGGCTGGAGGATAGTGTTTCGTCAGAAGAAGACGAAGGGTCTTCAATATCTTGACATTTCTGAACAGGCAAGGTCGTTGCTTGGAGAACAAAGAGGTGCTGATGATCGTGTTTTTGCGGGTTTATCCTATTCAACCAGTATGAACTATGCTCTACATCAGTGGATGCTCAGGGCAGGCATAACCAAGCACATTACTTTTCATTGTGCTAGACACACCTTTGCGACCTTACAAATTTATTATGGGACAGACTTTTTTACCCTGTCCAAGATGCTAGGGCATTCTGAGCTTAAAACAACCATGATTTACGCACAAATCATTGATAGTAAGAGACTTGAGGCTGCAAACAGGATTCCTCTTTTGCCATTGTAGAGCTGCGATTGTGAACTCATGGTCGTGACGGATTCTCAAAGATTGGTGCGGAAAAAGGTCTGTGAGAGAAATAGCTGGCAGAAAATTTTTTTTAAAAGGGGGGGGATGTTGGTTTAGGATCTTTTTACTGAAAGGGTATGCGGCTTTGAGTGCTGGGACTGTTTTTTTGACAGATTGCCGGTCGTAATGAGCCCTCTTGTGTTCCTTCCAGGCACTGCTTTTCCTACATATCCATTTTTACATAGCGATAATAGGTGGCCCTTGAGATTTTTAGTGTGGAGCAAATCTCCCCAATGCTTATGGTCTTGTTCAAGCTCATCTTTTTAGCCATCTGAACTTTAGGGTTAGCTGGATCAGTTGGCTTTCTTCCTCCCAATCGCCCACGCTCTCTTGCCGCATTTAGTCCTGCTATGGTTCGTTCTTGAATAAGCCTGCGTTCAAACTGAGCAAGGGATGAAAAGATATTGAATACAAGCTCTCCTGAAGCTGTGGTAGTGTCGATTGACCCATCACAAATAGATCTGAAGCTGACCCCTTGCTTCTTAAGCTCTTCAACAAGGTCGATAAGGTGATGAATGGACCTGCCAAGGCGGTCTAGTCTCCATACAATAAGGGTGTCACCAGCCTTTAAGGTTTTGAGGCACTGGTTGAGGCCGGGTCTATCAGACTTAGAGCCGCTCACCTTGTCTGTGAAAATAAGACCAGAAGGGCAGCCAGCCTTTTTAAGCGCATCCAGCTGTAAGTTCAGGTCTTGCTCATAAGTTGATACTCTTGCGTATCCGATAAGGCGATTGTTCATCGTATATTTGTCTTTGAATGAGGTATGTCTTAAGAACTTGGCTGATTGTTGAGTTAATGATACTAAGATAAGTGATACGGGTTTATGATACAAGTCTGGTGGCAAAATAGGGTCTATTCGGTGCTGATGGTTGAGTCTCATTAAAGGTTCGTTTTATGAGACATAAAAAAAGAAAATGGGTTGCCTAAGTGTTTACACATAGGGCAGAAAAGTCTGTATCTTTTTCTTGAAAGTTCAGGTTGATGAAATGGCTGAAAAGCTTCTAATTTCCAGTGATACATAGGTTTATCGATGCCAGTAGTATTGAAGTAGTGAGGAAGGCTGTTTTTTTGCCTCAGTGATACCGCATTTTTTTATATGGAAGAATGCCATTAATGGGGCAGCTAACTTTATTTGATTTTTTAATGAAAGATGTTGATCTGTTTGCCGGGTGCCAAGGTCTATGTAGACGGCATGGCCATACCAACAGCATTGAATGATTCTGGGTGGTGCTCAAACCAAGATTTTACGGTACCGCTCACTCTTTCTCCGCAAGTAGCTCCAGATGTACGTTGACGAGTTTTCCATCAGGTTGAACGAGATCAACTGCAAAATCCATACCTATTAACAGATTGAGGCCCTGTTGGCAGGTCATTCGGTAAGAGGCTGGTGTGTGCTAAACTGATTCAGGGATAACTAACTATATAGTATCGTACTATGAAATCTATTTGCCTACGTTCAAATCTTCGAAATGAATCAGATGTCGAGTTTTTTTTTATTGCGCCATTGCTCAAACTCCTAGGATATAGCGATAGCCAGATAAAAAACAAGAAATCACTAAAAGAGCTTGGCGTAAGGAAAAGTCCGCGAGGAAAAGCAAGTAATTATCGCCCCGATTTTTTGGTGACAGCTAACGCATCAATTCAATTCATAGTCGAAGCAAAGAGCCCGTCAGAAAATATTGAAGATTGGTTATGGCAGCCGAAAGGCTACGCTGTTATACTAAATTCTGAACATAAGAACGCCAATCCCGTCCAGTACTATGTAATCTGTAATGGTTTGGAAACTAGAGTCTATGGGTGGGACTATGACAGACCACTCTATCGAAAGTTCTATAACGAAATGTTAGTCGGAAGTCCAGCCATCGACGAGTTGAGAGATATGCTGTCTCCGGGAGTATTGAAGACCTCAACACTTGTTGCCACATCGAAAGCAACATTACTTGAACTTTCAAAGCCAAACATTGAGGATATCAATGAAGCATTTGCTCGTTGTCATCAACTCATATACAAAACAGATAATATAAGTCAATCAGCAGCGTTTTTTGAGTTTGTCAAGATCATAGCATTAAAACTGATATCCGATAAGCATATACGTGATTCGTTTGGTTTAGATACTGAACAGGACAAATTCACTGTTGATGCTTCCAAAATCAAGTTTTCTTTGGCTTGGATTGAGGCGCAGGAACAAAACTCGGTAAATCCATTGAGTGATATATGGTTCAAGACATTCATTGATTCTATGGAAAAGGATATTGGCGCAGGAGTACGCCGTAGAATTTTTGAGCCGAACGGAACAATTAACCTTTCAGCAGAAACAATAAAAGAAGTTGTTAAGATTCTTGAAAAAAAATATCTTTTTGGTATAGATGCCGATCTGAACGGTCGATTGTTCGAGACGTTTTTGAGTGCGACTATGAGAGGTAAGGATTTGGGTCAGTACTTTACACCAAGAAGTATTGTTAAACTCGGAGTAAGACTTGCTCGGATAAAAGTAGATGTGGACAATCCGGAGCGAAGTGAACGCGTATATGATGGATGCTGTGGAACTGGCGGTTTTCTCATTGATGTGCTAGCTGACATGTGGGCTAAAATAGATGCTGTTGCGGGTAAAACACCGGAAGAAAAAACGTATGCAAAAGACGTTGTTAAGAACAGCCATATATGGGGCTGTGAGGTCGGAAAAGACCCTAACCTTGCACGAATCGCCCGGCTAAATATGTACCTTCATGGAGATGGTGGGGCAACAATATTCAACCTAGATGGATTAGATAAGAAGTTGGATAAACGTCCGCAAGACTCGCCGGATCAAGAAAAAGAAAAGAACGATTTTTCTCTTATTTCAAAGGAAGTAAATGGTTATTTTGATGTGGTTGTAACTAATCCACCATTTGCCAAATCGTATAAGCTTAGTGAGGATGAGGATGGACGATATTCAGATATGCTATTGAGGGATTATGAATTGCTGGATTATGAATTGCAAAAAAAAGAACTTAGATCAAATCTAATGTTCACTGAACGTTATTACGATTTGCTTAAGCCCGGTGGCCGTATCATTACTGTTCTTGATGATGGTATTCTGAGTGGAGATAAGTATGCATGGTTTCGCCGATGGATATACCTGAAGTTTATAGTCAAAGCAGTTGTATCATTGCCGGGCGATGCATTCCAGCGGTCAAAAGCAAGGGTGAAAACCTCGTTGCTTGTGCTTCAAAAAAAATCGGTTATAAACGAACGGCAGTGTAATGTATTCATGTATCCTTGCCGATATGTTGGTCTTGACGATCCTTCCCGTGCGAGAAGTATGCCGATAGATGCTATCAATAGAAAAAAGGCAAAGGAGGAAATAGCGCTAGTCGCCGAGGCTTTTGAACAATATTGTACGGGCAAGTCAACAGAAGAATTTATTGTTCATGCTTCAAGAATCACAGATCGTCTTGATGTAAAACACTGCCTAATTCAAAGAGGTTCAAGTATTCGTGCATGGCAGAACGCAGGGCTAAAAGTTGTCAAGTTGAAAGAAATCGTAGATGTAAAGAAATTTTCTGAGGATGATGTCATTGATTGTCAAAATCACGACGATATTGAGACATACTTGCGTGTTACGTATGCTGGTGAAGCTCATAGTGGAGATGATGTAGAACCATCGACGACTCAACATCAAAAGCTATATGTGGTCCGAGAGGGAGATATTGCCATATCGAACATAGCCGCCACGTATGGCAGTGTTGGATATATCGGAGAGGATGTTGATGGTTGTGTTGCCTCTAATGAATACACGATATTAACTTCGAAAGCGAATATACCTCCGCGCGTATTATGGGTACTTCTTAGATCTGAAGTATTTCGATCAGAGATGCTTCTTGCAGCTACAGGAGCAAACAGAACAAGAATTCGTTGGTCTTTAATAAAAAATATCGAGATTCCGTTACCCAATGATCAGGAATGTAAAAAACTCAATGAAGCTCTAATAGAATCGGAAAAAAAGGAGAAAGCAGCACGACAATCAAAAGAAAGAGCAGTTTTAATGACTAAAAAAGAATTGATTCTTGATAGTAAGCTTGCTAATACGGTTTTAGATGCGTTTAAACCGCCGAAATAATTTCAGAAAAAAAGTTCTTATGAATGGTTGGGTATAATTCTGTCCTGGGTTCTGAGATTTACCCCGTTTATGTCCAGACCTGCTCTGATAATAATCCTAAAGTGAGTGTGACTGCAAAGGATATAAGGGATATAATACGTAATAGAAAAGAAGAATGGGATAATTAATTGATGTGTTTGTTGAATTCAAGGTGATATAGAAGACGCGGTGAGTGGATTTCTTGACGAAATAAGTATGCTTAAGTGATTATAAGTAATCGAAAAGCTTGAAAGATATTTAAATAATATAAAATATATAAAGTTATTTTTTTGATATTTGAGGCTTTTAAAGGTTTTTACAAACGTATTTGATCTAAGACTTTTTCCT
>JAAXWV010000056.1:6845-8499 GCA_013334845.1 Candidatus Roizmanbacteria bacterium
TATTTTTAATCTGTAATAAAGTCTTGGTATTATCTTAACGAATAAAAAGACATAGTAATGTCATTGGCTCATCTAAGTTGAAATTAAATGAGCCAGACATATAGTTCAAGCAAGTATGCCCACGGATATCCATGCAGTAACTTGTGCCTTCCTTAAGAGGTTGACAGTATGGTTGGGCGAGTGTATTTATCATTTTGGATTAAATTTTCGCCGAATAATTCTAATACATTTCTGCTATTAGCTTTATGGGAGAATTAAAAAGTCACTCATATCAAACTCATTGAGTGGATTGTCAAAATTCTTAGTAGAATAATTTATCCACCCTTTCAGGCATTCAACTCGTTTGATATAACATGAATTTTTAAAATCTTTTTTATGGGTTTTATAAAAAACATCTATCACCTTTAATTCCTTTAATTCAAAAGAAAGCGCATTATTTGCATCCTTATAAACAAAATTCGGGATTAAAATGACTCCGTGATAGTGAAGCTTGGATGCCGATTCCGGGAAAATGATGGCTTTAACTTGCTTGTGAAGTGCTTTTTTCCAGTATCTGGAGCCCGTAATCGTTCGTTGAAAATTGTTTAAATGGTGGGTGATATCCTTTACTTTACTATCCCACAATTTTTTATGGTTATGGTGATGGCTCCCGAAGCATCCCGTAATCGCATAAAGATATCCATCGTTCTGCCAGCCATCTATTTCATCAGATAAAAATGATCTGTACTCGTTATTAGTATTTATAAGCTCATAGTTCATTATTTGTTGTTACTGAGTTATATAATGTATTTATAAATATCGAAAGAGATTATGATACTTTACGGCGTCCCTTGTTTTTGATATACGTGGCAGCTTGCATATCAATTTCTTCTACGGTGGCGTGCCGGTTACGTAGTAGCCAGGCATCAACTTCTGTTTTTTTAAAGAAAATCATTTTACCTTCGGGCTTGTAGTATGGTATGCTTTTGCCACTAGTAAGCTTGTAGAGGTAATCCTTTGAAAAGCCGGTATAAACTGATAGATCATCCATATTGAGGATGTCCTTTTCAGAAAGAATGAGACCTTTTATTTCATCTAGTTTTTTTGATAGTTCATCGAGATTTAAGTTGTTCATAAGAGTAGATAAATTTTAATTCATTTGTATTTATAGTTATGTTAAAAGAAAAAACCCCGCATTTTTGGGGTATAACTAATATACGAAAAAACGTTCAAAAATCAAAGAAAAATGTGTGATTGTCTGTATAATAATGAATATAAAATAATCGAAAAACAACTAAATAAAATAGAATAAAAATATAGCGATGTGATCCCTTCTGAGAGATTATATTTTAATTAATATATAGCAGGAGGTGATGATAATGAACGGATATTCAATGATGGTATTATAGCGAATAAGTGTTCTGATGACTAATACGAGGTATTTAACTTGCCGATGTATGGTTGAAGTATGATGAAGAAATGTTGTTATATTAACATTAATACATTTCATGGATTTATGTAAGAGGCAATATTATAAGTGATTGTAGGGATGCTTCATAAACTGCATCGGAAAGTGAGTGCCGCAGGAAGGATTGTTTTCCTCATTACTTAACAAGAATGTGTTCAGGGGTGACCCGGGTCCCCGCATGTTACAGGTTGCCTTGAGTATGGAGGG
>JAAXWV010000289.1 GCA_013334845.1 Candidatus Roizmanbacteria bacterium
AAGAACTAATGCAGCTGATGCAGGTGCTACGGCCCTTATTACTCATGGAGGTGAATATCATCCCGTTTCTCCATATGAAGAGATAACCGTAACATTTGATATAAAAGATATTGGAGACAATCAGTTTGATAGTGGCGTTTTTATTGATAATCTACCCGTAGGCAAAACCCCGTATGAAGCGAAATACAAAGCAGGCGATTATATGCTGAAACTAATCCCTGAAGGAGAAGCTTCTCAAACCGCAACTTGGCAAGGGAAAATTACAGTATATAAAAATGCCTGGACCTATGTTAATCGGGAACTTGGCTCATCTGACGTCACCTCAGCGGGGGAAATTTTTAGCGTGACTCGTATGGATAAGGATCCAAAAGATCCTAACTATGGAGAAATTCAAGTAGAGACTGATCCCAACGGAGCTATAGTTTATCTAGACAATGATGAGAAGGGGGTGTCACCGCTCATTCTGGCCGATGTTATGAAAGGGGATCATGAATTATCTATTACCATGCCTGGCTTTTTTAAGCGCACTCAAAAAGTTAATGTCGATCCTAAATATCGCGTTCTCACGTCTTTTAAATTAGCGCTTGATGAACATGCACAGAAACTTCCCGATCAAACAGCTCAAACAAGCTCGCCTTCTGCCCAGGTAAAAACATCTTCTAGCGTACTTATCAAAGAGACACCCACTGGCTGGCTGAGAGTTAGGGCAGAACCGAGCGTTGATGCTTCAGAATCAGCTAAAGTGAACCCGGGCGAGAAATATTCACTTCTTGAAGAAAAAACAGGCTGGTATCATATTCAACTCAAAGGAATGGATGGCTGGATATCCTCACAGTACGCAGAAAAACAGTAATTTGAGCGTTTTTATGCTATTATATAGCTCATGTTGAAACAGGCTATTCATGACACCATAGCGAAATCGCTAAATAAAATTGGTGCACACGAAACAGATCTCATTCTTGATCATCCCGAAGATCTACAGTTTGGCGATTACACCACCAACATTGCGATGCAGCTGGCAAAGCCGTTGAAAAAATCACCTCGTGTCATTGCACAAGAAATTATTGACAATATTGAGCCTTCTCCCTACATATATAAGATAGAAATTGCCGGACCCGGATTTATCAATATCTGGGTGTCGCCCACTCTCCAATATGGTGAGCTTAATACTATTCTCACATCATCCTATTATGGTAAGCTGGAAAAAACTAATCGAAAAACGACTATTGAATATATCGATCCGAATCCGTTCAAGGAGTTTCATGTCGGACATCTTTATCAGGGAGCCATCGGTGAATCGCTTGCGCGACTCCACGAAGCGACAGGTGATGATGTTACACGATTGTGTTATCAAGGAGATGTTGGACTGCATGTAGCCAAATCAATCTGGGGTATGCATAAACTCTTAGCAGATAGAGGTCAAGAACTTCACTACTATGAACATAAACCAATTGAGGAACGGGCTGCTTTTATGGGCGAAGCATATGCGACCGGAGCAAAAATATTTACTGAAGACGAGGGAGTGGCTGCAGAGATTCGTCAGCTGAATAAAAAAATATATGAAAAGGATTCTTCCGTAGTCGAGTACTATGATACAGGAAGACGATGGAGTCTTGAATATTTTGACACGATCTATCACAAACTTAACACTAAGTTTGACGGCCATATTTTCGAAAGTGAAGTTGGCCCGAAAGGAATCGAGATCGTCAGAAAGTATCTCTCAAAGGGAGTTTTTAAAGAAAGTGATGGCGCAGTTGTTTTTCCCGGAGAAGATTATGGATTGCACACGCGTGTGTTTATTAACTCCCTCGGTCTCCCCACCTACGAAGCAAAAGACATTGGCCTAGCTCATATCAAGCAGGAACAATATAATCCTGATCTCTCGATCATTATTACCGGCAACGAAGTAAATGAATACTTTAAGGTTATTTTGAAAGTATTGGAGATTGTCAATCCGGAATTGCGAAAAAAAACAGTCCATCTCTCCCATGGTATGGTGCGCCTCCCGGAAGGAAAAATGTCTAGTCGCACAGGAAAAGTAATCACCGCCAACGCCCTATTGGAACAGGCTTCTGAAAGCGCGATCGATATCATTCAACAATCAAATAAAAAACTGGGGCACACGCCCGAGTCGCTTAGCATCACCGCACAAAAAATTGCGCTGGCCGCAGTAAAATACGCGCTCCTCAAAAACGGCATCGGAAAGGACGTAGAGTTCAGCTTTAAAGAGTCGATCAACTTTGAGGGGAATTCAGGCGCTTATCTTCTCTATACCTATGTTCGATGCAACTCAATTTTAAACAAAAACAGAAATACAATAGCCAATATTGAACAAATACCGCTTGAGCGCTTAAGCATAAACGAACAGAAAATTCTGCGCCTCCTCACTCGATTCACCGATATCGTCCAACA
>JAAXWV010000057.1 GCA_013334845.1 Candidatus Roizmanbacteria bacterium
CAATGCATCACCTTTTTTTACTGCCTGCCCAGCAACTGCCGAGATACTTTTCAACTTCCCGGGCGTAGTTGGGCCAATACTTGTGATGGGGGCAGAAACAAGCGAATCATCAATGAATACCCGATTCTCTGTCTTGAAATAAAACAAAGAAACAGCTATAACACCTACGATAACAATTGCTCCTAATACACTTCGTAAAATTACTGGGTTTTTAAGCGATGCTATGATTTTTTTCATGTAAATTAGAGAATAGTGTAATTTTGAATAACAGAAGACGGATCTGTCACGATAACATCTTCTTTAGATATACCTCCCAGAATTTCAATATTGTCACCTACTTTATCACCTAAAGTTACTTTCACTAATTGAGGTTTTCCATCACGTTTTACCCACACATACTGCCCGGAGAGTACTACCCATGAAGGAACAAGTTCTACTGGATTTTCATACTTATTTTTAATGAGTGCAACTCCGCTCTGATTATATTTGCTTACACTGGCGAGGTCTGCGCTTTCTATATCTACTTGGTATACATTTTCTCCATTGGACAATGTTTTCCTTTCAGGATATATTTTCGTTACGGTTCCGGTTATCGGCTTACTTTCCAAACCGCTTAACTTAACAGTGGCAGATGTTCCCTCTTGCACATATTGAATATCATCTTCTGATACGTTTGCCCGAAATACAGGAAGACATGTATCAACGATGAGGAATTCAGATTGAGGAGTAGCATATACCTGAGCTGTCTTGATATCCTGATGCAATAAAACGCCATTTATGGGAGATTTTATGGCTGCGAGTGAAAGCGCATAATTCGCCAATTCAACCTGTGCAACAGAATTATCAAGACTCGCCTGACTCTGGTCGACCATGCGCGAAATAATCCCATTAATTACATCATTCTCGTCGCCAGAGGAAACTCCTGAACGGCTTGGTACCTCAAGTTGATATTTCTGAGCACCATATGCAACACCATTTTGAGAATTATCCTTTGTCTGATCAAATGAAGTGCGAGTGGCTTTGTAGGCATTGAGTGCCGTCTCCAACTGTTTCTGAAGTGCATAAGTATCAAGAGAAGCAACCATCTGCCCCTGGGAGACTTTATCTCCTTCTTTAAAGGGAAGATAGGTTACCTTCCCCCCGTCTGAAAGTGAAGACTAGCCTCATTTTGTGAACGGACCGTGCCGTCGGACATAATCTGCTGGTCAACCTGCTTTACAGCTATGCTTTCTGTTTTCATTGAGGATTTTGTCAAATGAGAGACAAATTTTGCCCCCAGAAAAATAATCAATAAGGAGACTCCAAAAACGAGTAGGAGAAAAAGTGGTAAATTCTGTTTTTTGATAGTGTTCATAGAGTTATGATACTTTGTTTAACACAACTTGTAAAATACGAAATAACTCTGCCTTATCTTGCTCGGAAAGACAACCAAGAATAGTCGAAACATGTTTGTTCCAGTGTTTTTTACTCTCATTAAGTAATACCGTTCCTTCGTCTGTAAGAGCTACTCGAGTAATACGTCTGTCATTTTCATTTGATTGTCGACTCACCAGATTTCGAACAACCAATTTGTCAAGCAGCACAGTGGCAGTAGGCTTAGTAATGTGAAAGTGAACCGCTATATCACTCATATCGACATCTTTTCTGCTATTGATAAACATGAGTGCTTTTAGCTGCAAAATGGTTAGTTTAGAAATACTGAGATTAATAGTCGCATCCTGATGTAATCGTTTCTGAATCTCCAACATAGCATCCATAATTTGATCGTTTATATGCTTCATATATAGTTAGATAATCTAATTATTAGATAATCTAATCGATAAGAGAACAAATGTCAAGGAGTTATATTTGTTTACCGATAAGGCGAAAGGTCCATTCAGTGAGAGCAACTACTAGATCTCGCAGTTTTTCTATTGTATATGCATCGATAAGCCTCCCCCGCTCGCCAAATTTTGTCGTCACATTGGGAACAATAATTTCAGGCTGATTAAGCGGAAAAATATTAAGATAAACACAAATCTGACGTAGGTGATATTGAGCGCGTGCTGATCCAGTTATACCCGGGGAGGCGCCCATTATAGCGGCCGGCTTGCCGTCCCAAGCACTATCTCCATATGGTCGTGACGCCCAATCGATAGCGTTTTTAAGCACGCCTGGCACTGAGTAATTATATTCGGGAGTGGAAAATAATAAAGCATCTGCCGCTCTGATAGCTATTTTTAAATCCAAAGCTGCTTTCGGAAAATCTGCCTCTCTATCTTGGTTGTAGAGGGGAAGCTCACCGATACGGTCAAATATAGTAATGGTAGCGTTTGGTTGTGTGAGGGTTTGGGCAGTTTTCAGAAGCGCCATATTGTAGGAATCTTTCCGTAAACTGCCACAAATTCCAAGAATGGTAATTTTATCTTCCATACTATTTTCGAGGTGCTTTTTCTCCTTTCACCCGTGCCTCTGAAAGTCCGATAGCCACTGCTTGTTTACGGTTTATTGTTTTCTTTCCGGTACTCGAGCGGAGTTTCCCCTTTTTATACTCATACACGGTTTCTTTGACCTCCTTTTGCACCTTTACTATACTTTGATATACATTAATAGTAGATGAACAAAAATAGGATACGGTAACAATCGGGTAAAGAGTGTGGTATAATAGATTATCTTATTTGAGTAATTACTCTGCCCTTACTTGATTGATAGTGCACGAATACACGAATTAATATAGAGGGCACGCTGAAGATTTACCCTTTATTATTTTTCGTTATCTTCAATAAAACTCACGCAAGATTTTTTGTTATTTTTCATATCTTATGTACACACCAAATAGATCGTCCTCTTATCAAAACTCTCGTCCTAACCGTTTTTCTCATCAACGAGGAGCTCCACGGCGTCCTGTCACTTTAGATCCGCGACTTTTTATCAATGCCGCTCAGGAACAGCCTACGGAAGAAGTAGTAATAAAACACATGTTTACTGATTTTAAATTTGCCCCTCTTCTTGAACGTAATGTTCTGAAAAAAGGATATGCGAAACCAACTCCTATTCAGGATCAGACAATATTGCCGGCACTTGAAGGGCATGATGTTCTGGGAATTGCCAATACGGGTACCGGAAAAACTGCCGCTTTTTCATTGCCGATTATTCAGCAGATTCTAAGCTCACAGTTCGGTAAACGCGCTCTCATTATGGCGCCTACCCGTGAACTCGCTGAACAGATTAAAGATGAAATAAAAGGACTTGCTCTTGATACCAATATTCGAGGAACCTTGGTTATTGGAGGTGCAAGTATGCGCGATCAGACACAGAGTATCCGCCGAAATCCCCACATTGTCATTGGGACACCGGGCCGATTAAAAGATTTGGTCGACCGGAAAATTCTCGATCTTTCCACATTTGATATTCTCGTACTCGACGAAATGGACCGAATGTTGGATATGGGATTTATCAAAGATATCTCATACCTTATCTCGTTCATGCCTGAGAAGAAACAGACTCTCTTTTTCTCAGCAACAACTTCACGCGATATTGATAAACTTATCCAGAATTTCCTGAAGAATCCAGTTAAAATCTCGGTAAAACGCCGTGATACTGCTGTTCACGTCGAACAAAACGTTGTTCGTGTGATCGACGGACGGGAAAAAATGACAAAACTAAACGAAATTCTGTCTAAACAGGAATTAAAAAAAGTACTCATCTTCGGTCGCACTAAGGCAGGTGTAGACCGTATAACCCATAATCTTTACCAAAGTGGCCATCGAGTGGGAGCCATTCACGGGGATAAGCCCCAATCCAACCGACAGCGGGTAATCCGCATGTTCCGGGAAGACGTAATCAGTATCCTTGTTGCGACAGATGTAGCAGCCCGAGGACTTGACATAGCTAACGTCACTCACGTCATTAACTATGACGCACCGGCAACATACGAGGATTACATCCACCGCATTGGACGAACGGGACGAGCTGACCACAAAGGTCAGGCTATCACCTTTGTAGAAGGCAGATAATAACTCGGGTATGATATAATGCCCAATATGACATGGCTTACCCTTGCTATTTTGACACCATTTCTGTTCGCTATCACAAACTTTCTGGAGAAATTTCTCGTTGAGAAACGCATTAAAAATGCACTCAATATTACTATCCTGATTGGATTTAGCTATGGAATCATTGGAACCATCCTTTTGGTTATACTCCATTTTCCGGTATTACCACTAACTCAGCTACTAACTCTCTTGGGCATTGGAGCGATCCTTATCCTCTATCTCATTCCCTATTTCCTTGCGCTGATCCGGGAAGACGCCTCACGGATTATTCCCCTGTTTCAAGTTTTTCCGGCAATGTCCCTAATTTTATCTTATCTATTTTTGGGAGAAACAATTACCGGTAAGCAGCTCGTTGGTTTTATTCTCGTTATATTAGGGGGATTCATTCTGGGAACGGAAAAACTGGAGCGTGGAATCTTTAAGCCCCGTATTTCATTTTGGCTTATGATGCTTGCCTGTCTCCTCTATTCCGTCGTTGGTGTTGCATTCAAGTATGCTTCTGCAAATCAGGGATTTTGGACACCTTTCGCCTACGAGATGATGGGCGGAGCAATCGGTTCATTTCTCCTCTTACTCTACCCCTTGCATTGGAGAAAATTTTCTCATGAATTTATTCATATGAGTAAAAGTACCTGGGGTATTATGACCGCCAATATGACATTTAATGCTCTCGCGGATCTTAGCTACTCCTTCGCAGTGACATTGGCACCCGTCGCGCTGGTTTCAGTCATAGGGGCTATTCAACCTTTATTTGTATTAGTGGGTGGTATTGTTATAACGCGCTATTTGCCTCAATTTATTAAAGAAGACGTTGACAAATCAACCCTCAAATTAAAGGCAATTTCTATAATCACAATCTTCGTTGGAATTATACTTATCAACCTTTAACCCAAACTCCGGCGTATGACAGCAGCCCGCTGAATATCTTGTGTGATATCGTTTCCAATACATAACCCGGCATAGATGTATCCGGTGATTGCCTGATGTTGCTTGTCCTCCTTCGTCTTGGGCCCAATCTCATGCCGGAGGTATTCCTCAATCCCCGCCACATCCTCTTTAATATCGTTCCAGATGGGAGATTGAACAGCAAGCTTATCCAATACCTCTTTATTCACATATCGGCCAGCCTCTTCCAGATCGTAGCGCAGATTCAGATAATATTTTTCCAAAACCTCTATCGTGCCGTTTTTCATAAGGTCATGAAGAGTTCTTCCTGTCCCGATAAGTTCAGGAGGTACACCGATTGAATATAATGCAGCAGTGAAACCAATAGCTCGAGGGAGTTTCACGGAACCGACTCCACGAGAATATCCGAATAAGCCGATGTGTTGTACTCGTTCACGGCGCTTAGGAAGCTGCTTGGCGATAGTATTAATGAGAAGCGCTATTCCTTCTACGGTTGGACGATAATAGGCTTCCGCCCGTTTGATAATTTCCTGGAGCTTCTCCTCCTCCTTTTTAGAGATGAAGCGTGCCTTCTTTTTCGGCAACAGTTCATCCAGTTCACGAAGCCCCTTTATCACATCTTCTTTCGGATAATCATAGCGGAACGCACTTTGAATAAGAGCGGTTCTGACTCCCTGGTATTCGTTTACAAACTGTTTGACCCGATAGGGCGTTAGACCTCCCCGGAACGGCAAGGCAGCAGTTCCGATAATCGGATACAGGGCAATATTATGGCTTTCTTCATATCGCCGATATTTAGACAGGGCGATTTTAATGGCTAATACAGTAGGGATGATTCCGGAGTTGAGTGCCGGATCAGAGCGGGCCGTATAGGGGCGCAGATACTCAGGTTTGTAGCCAAACTCCTTTTTATGAAGTTCTAGGTATTCGTCCAATATCTCGTCCGAATGAGCTATGGTCTGTACCTGTTCAAACAGAGGAATAACCTCAATATGTTTCAGCCCGTTCTCGGAAAACCGGTACAACTTGTGTTTGAGTCCCGCCATTTCTTTAAAAGCCTGCTGGATTGCGAGAATCTCCTCTGCTGATTCGGTCATGGGCAGAATTACCTCAAATAAAGCGGGTGTGGGTGCGCCAACCATCTCGGCCAGTCCGTTAGCAGCCAGAATGTTCATAAACGAACGGCCAACTCGAAACTCCGACTCAACCTTCGGATTCGGCAACCGGAATGTGAGAAATAGATCTTTTCCCAGTGGGTTTTTTTGAAAATAATCAAGGTAGGTTGAATAGAGCCGTTCAATCACGGATTCATCTACATACTTCCCCTCCCAGTCCCATTTATATTCTTGAATACCCAGTTCCGAATAGCTTAAAAATGTTTCCTTCGTTTCATCATGGGTCGTAATATACTCGTGATTGTGCCAATAGGGCAAACTCGCGTGGTCAGGATGTTGGGAGCCCATCGTTGAGGGTATTTTTCTCATAAAGAGTGAATGAAACGGGTAATATGTTGAACTCCTTTTTTAAGGTCTTTCATTGAAGCAGCAAAGCTCATACGGAAATAACCAGGATAAAGAAATGCTTCACCGGGCACTACTGCTACACGTTCCTGTTCCAGCAGTGCTTCGCACCATTGAGATGAGCTTGGGACTTTTTTATTAAGGTATTTCTCCACGGATACAAAGAGATAAAAAGCCCCTTCCGGCGGTACAAACGTCAAGTCTTTCAATGCATCCAAAAGATAGTTTCTGCGCTCGGCAAACTCCTGAACCATATACATAATTGATTCCTGCGTGCCGCAGAGTGCCTCAATGGCCGCTGCCTGAGCAACCGAACAGGTGTTTGAAGTCGTTTGTCCCTGAAGCGCGACCATGGTGTCAATAATTTCCCGGGGACCAGCTGCGTAGCCTACCCGCCAACCGGTCATCGCATAGGCTTTGGATAGTCCATTGATGATAATCGTACGAGACTGAATTTCGGGTGAAAGTGCGGCGATTGATAATGGCATTGAACGATACACAATTTTGTCGTAAATCTCATCGGAGATAATAATAAGATTATTCTTTATTGCCAACTCGCCTATTTTCTCGAGTTCCTCCTCGTCGATTATGGCCCCTGTCGGATTGGATGGACTATTGAGGAGGATTACTTTCGTGTGTGAGGTGATATGTTTTTGAAGATCTACCGCTCTCAACTTGAAAGGCGGCCTCAACGGGGCAAATACTGGGATACCTCCTGCCATTTTTATCTGTTCAATATACGTCGACCATGTGGGAGTAGGAACGAGTACTTCGTCCCCTGGATTCAAGAGCACCTGAAACGCGAGATAGAGCACCATTTTCGCCCCCACGCTGACAATGATTTCTGCCGGAGAGTATCTCACCTTATTTTCTCTCCACAACTTCTCGACAATAGCCTCTCGAAGCGTCGGCAATCCTGCTACTGCGGTGTAGTGAGTAAGACCTTCATATATTGCACGAGTAGCTGCCTCACATATATTGGTGGGCGTTGAGAAATTAGGTTCACCAAGGGAAAAATTAAGGATCGACTGACCATGCGATTGAAGTGCTTTCACTTTGGCATCGAGTGCCAGCGTTGGAGATGGAGTGAGATTGTGTAATTTCATCCATCTGACATTATATACTCATCCTTATAAAAGTGACAAGTACATTCTCAGTTTAAAAAGAGAAGGCTGAAATTGAGGAAGCTCGCATAACTTGTCCATACCAGATACGGAACCAAACAATAGGCAGCTGGCTTGGAGATTTTATAAAAATTAAGAATGGTGAGTGCGATAGTTAACCAAAGCAATACAATAACAACGCACCCTCCCCCGATCTGATGTATACCAAAAAAGACAACCGACCAGATGACATTTAAGGCTAATTGTGTAAAAAACAGATAGATTCCCCGTATCCGCTCGACTTTTTTAGTCTTTTTCTGAAAAACGAGATAGAGCGCAATGCCCATGAGGATATAAAGGGTCGTCCAGACGGGGCCGAACACCCAGTTTGGTGGTGTGTAAGTTGGCTTATGCAGAGTGGCATACCAGGTAGGAATGGAAGGGAATGTGGCAAGGGAGCCGAGAGCACCGGCAAACAGACTTATCCCGATACAAAGTGCCAAAACAAAAGGATTAGGTTTTTTCATACTCTTCATTATAGTATTTTTCTTCCATACGATTCACGAGAGAATATACGCAACCACAGTAGTTCTGTTTATAGAAGCCACCCGTCGGAAGATCGCAAACAATAGTTTTCGGAACGTAAAAATCGACACCGAATTCTGTACTGAATTTATTTCCCAATCCAATAATCGCCTCACGATTTTGATAGGTGCTTGACAGCAGCGTTGTTGTAAGTTGAGAGAAGCCATGTTCTTTCGCGTACCTAAAAGCTGCGCTCAGGCGAAGACTCCAACATTGAGGACATCGAATTCGCTGATCAAAGAGGTTGGCAGTGGAAATTTTCTGCTTTAGCTCTTTCATCTTTTCAAAAT
>JAAXWV010000290.1 GCA_013334845.1 Candidatus Roizmanbacteria bacterium
CTATAAAAAAGAAAAAGAGCGGATAACTCGTGCCATACAACGAATAACTGATATTCATCATGTTGGTAGCTCTGCAGTGCCAGATTTAGATGGGAAAAACATAATCGATATCGTTATTGGTGTTTATCCTTACGAACATATTGAAGATCTCACGAAAGAGTTGGAAAAGTTGGGATATATTACGAAATGGATTTACTACGATCGAGAGTGGACGTATCTTTCAACAAAGCGTCATGATGCAACAGAAGGTGACTTTCACATTCACATTCTCAGAAAGGGAAGTAAAAATTATCAAAACTGGCTTCTATTTAGAGATTATCTGAGAGAACACGAGAACGAAAAAGATCGCTATGCCAAGTTAAAACCTCTTTGGCTTGCATCATCAAAAGGGGTTGGAATGACATACGCGCAACTCAAAACAGATTATATAAATGAAGTTCTTAAAAAGGCTCGAGAAGAAATCGTGTAGAAACGGGAATTTACTGAGGCAAGTCTCACAATTATTACACGTAATGTAAAGTCCTTCTTATTTTGCGCGATAATACCTCAACAATCGCAAGTCTCAACAAATGGAGAATCACTGGAGGACAAAAAGAAAATGTATGCATTTGGAGCGCAGGAATGTTCTATATTTAAGAGGGTGTTCACGGGTGGAACGTAATGAAACTTCGTTTCAAACGTTCCAACCACGCTTGAATCGCTTTGCGATTTATTGCGTGGTGCCGGGAAGAGGACTTGAACCTCCAAGGATTGCTCCATACGCACCTCAAGCGTACGCGTCTGCCAATTTCGCCATCCCGGCTAGTGCTCGTTTTGCGAACGAGTAACATCAAACAGTAACATGAAACACTTTATTTATTATATGTTCCATGTTATCGTTAACGTGATCTCATTTCAAAGGAATTCTTTCTTCTTGATGAGTCTGCTACTCAAAACCTTCGCTTATTATATCACTTCCTTTTAATTGTGTAAATATACGGAAAATAGAGGAAATGCGCCGGCATGTCATCGAGCATAATCTTCTGGAAGTCAAAATATATCTTCTTTCGATCTTCTACCACCACTGTATCTCTGCCACGTTCGAGAAGCAAGTCAACTTTTACATTGTTGTAGCCGGTTATATTACCCTGTGTTTGACTTGAATGCCAAAAATAATATTGATCCGGATCGACAGGCACCTTCCAGAAAGCAAGCAATATGTCGAACTGGTTACTCTGACTGAACGACTGTATATTAACTTTCGATTGCACTCCAACCTTGGCCAAATCGTCTCGTATCGCTTCAGCTATATCGATATAGTCGTAAAACGTATTGATGTTAAGTGTTGCGGCCTGCGTGCCCTCACCTGACTTTTTCAGAATTTTCTCACTTAACTCTGGATTGTATGTGATTATTTTAAGGTTTGGATTATAGGCCCACGATATCGGAGGAATCGGACTTGTAGCCTTCTGACCAGACCTATCGTACCTAGATTCGTTGATTGCCTGGACAATAGCTTGTCTTATATCCTTTTGCTTTAATAATTGATTATTCATATTAAAAAACATTGTCATCAATTGAGAATAATCGATACTTTGCTCGACCTTTGTATTATTCCACTTTCCAAAAATATCAGCTACGCTTTTTTTTGATATAGTCATTTCATTTATTTCGCCCAGTTTATAAGCGTTTATCATCTTTGTCTCATTATCATAAAATTTGTAGATAAGTACAGGCAGATCCTTCTTATTTGGAGTGAGATATATCTCGTTTATTTTTCCCGAAGTAATTTTACTCCGTTCAACCCGATATAAGCCGGCAACTCCATCGAGAGGATATTTCACAATGGGTTTCGTAAGATATGTGGGGAAAATAGGTAAAGGTTTCTTCAATTTGAAGACGATCAGGTGACTATCTATTTTGCTTACAATAATATCTTTAAACCCATAACTTATGTCGGCAGTTGTAAATTTCTTTCCATCATTCCAAAAAAGGTTGTCGCGTATATGAAAACGGTATTCTTTTCCATCGTTGAGCACCTCCCACGAATTGGAAATGGCTGGCATAATATCGCCTTTATCATCGATATAAATGAGGCCATTGGAAATCTTTGAGAGTATGCTTTCTGGCAAATCGTTTACTTCATAGCTTCCCACCATACCAACCACTTGTTTGCGGTTACTGAGGTTATTTATAAGGAAGGGCGAAAGCGAAATCAGCGAAATGATACTTATTATACTAAGGAGAAAACTAAGGATAATGAGTCTGGCGTTTTTCTTGGAGAACGCAATGACGATCCAGTAAATATACCGTATCTTCTTTTGCATTACTTAATAAAGAAATTGACTATAGAGATGATAAAAAAGAGGATAATCAACCCAACGGTAACTCGCAAAGTAACCTTTTCAATTCCACGTCGTGTTTG
>JAAXWV010000058.1 GCA_013334845.1 Candidatus Roizmanbacteria bacterium
TGACATAGTTTTTTTACCGAAATTTTTAATGATTTTCGGTAACACTACTATATCACGCAATATATCAAACCCTCTCAGACTTTTTTTTCGTTCGGTAACATTCCTTTATCACGCAACACGCGCCATATAAAACCGTCTGTTGACAATTAATCATAATGTTATATCCACGCGTATTATTGACACTAGTCATCATTAACTACATGTTCACTACAACAAAAGCAGGATAGTTCTACTATACTTTATAAGAATCAAGTAATATTATGCTTAATAAATTGCGCAGAATTATAAAATATAGTGTCAGATGTTTTATTTACTCTCTACCTGCTCTCGTATATTTTATATATTATCTACTTTTTATCCTTGTTTCCAGGGCCTTATTCTGGGCTTCAGGAAAAGCTAAAATATCCATTACCCCCGATAAAAGCAAATTGACGGTTGATGGAATAAGTATCATCATTCCAACGTGGAATAAGCGTGACATGCTCGAAGAGTGCCTTACTAATCTTGACCAGATTATTACCTCCGAAAAAATGATGGTCCCAGTAGAGATTATAGTAATTGATAACGGCTCAACTGATGGCACTCAGAAATTAGTCTCAAGCATACCTGTCAGAACCCCTCTTAAATTCTATAGATTTGATTCCAATATGGGATTTGCGCGGGCTATAAATCACTCTATCACTCTCTCCCGCTATAACTATATTTATCTGCTTAACAACGATATGTTTCCCCGTAAATTTTTTCTATCGGAAATACTCAACTTTGCTAACCAGCTACTTTCGCGAAACCATATATTTTTAGGCATCAGTTCCCAGATTCATTTTTTTGATACTCAAGCGCGAAGAGAGGAATCAGGCAAAACATATACCTTGCCATTTGCCGGATATATTGAGGTCGCCCATTATCTCAATGATGAACTTCTGCACAGTAATTCGATTACAGCTTACTTAGGGGGTGGTTCATCGTTTATCAACAAAGATATATTTGTAAAACTCGGTGGATATGACCACAAAACATATAGGCCGATGTATGGTGAAGATTTAGATCTTAGCTATAAGGGATGGAAAGTCGGAATACCGTCATATTATTGTGCCAATTCGCACGTTGTCCATCACCACCGTGCCAGTTCCAAATCGCTAAACAAGGATCCCTCTTACTTTATGTACAAAAACTGGCTCGCTTTTAACTTAACAAATAGGACTGACTTTAAGATGCAGCTTGATCATCTATTCTTTTATCCACTTCTCATATTGACAAATCCTCGCTTCTTACGATATGCTCTCGATTGTGTCACGCAGACGCGCGTATTAATCAGTGCACATCTAAATCAACTATCTCTCCAAAATGTATATGATGATCAAAGACTACTCAACTTTATATCGTTTGAAACACACCTGAATGAATACCAAAAATAAACCAGGATTCCTCATTGTGAGCGCCATACCTCCTTTTCCCGTAGATAGCGGTGGAGCAGTGCGGATTAGGAATACAATTCAATACTTGTCATATTTTTTTGATCTCTACGTGATTTGTTTCTTACCCATCGAATACAAACCCGCAGACGATGAGGAAAAATGGCTAAAAAAATATACTAAACAATATTGGTTCATTCCTCAACAATCTAATAAATCAAACCATTTTTTCTATATTGATAACCAGCCATATTGGTTCTCCACATGGTCAAATAACGAACTCAAACTGTTGATCTCTCACGTAATTACCTCCTATGCTATCAAGGCAGTCGAAATAGATTTCACCCAATTGCTGTATCTGGAGAAATATATTCAGTCAAATGTCAGAAAAATATATATAGCTCACGATGTGTCAACTATCACTTTTTGGCGTCGTCTCAGAGAAGTCACGCTTATGAGAAGATTTATACACTTTTTTCGTTGGATTCAAGTATTCTATTACGAAAATAAATATATCAAAAAATATGATATTGTCGTAGCAATGTCAAAAAAAGACGGAGAATACCTAAAGAAACTGTTTAACCCTTCTCATACCTATATCGCCCCAAACGGAGTAGATTTTCAGGAGTGGCACGAAAAAAAGTCAAACGGAACCCTACGTATAGGGTATATCGGTTCATGTGCTCATCCACCTAATAAATATGCGATACATTTTCTCATACATCATATTAAGCCGTTGCTGGAAAAAAAACGACTCGATTTTAAAATAGTGATTGCTGGCGCCAACAATGAAAAAGTGATTGATACCTTAATAAAAAATGATAGAAACACAGTTATCAATATGGGAAAGATAAAAAAAGTAGCATATTTCTACGATAATATTGATTTGCTCGTAGCACCGATTTTCTCAGGCTCAGGAACCCGTATTAAAATACTGGAAGCGCTTGGTCACCACGTACCTGTAATTACAACTTCAATTGGGGCAGAGGGATTGGAAGAGTTACATTCGCCATTACTTCAACTAGCAAATTCTCCTGAGGATTTTGTTAATAAAATCGTCATCTCCGCTAACAAGCGGATAGATGTTAAAAATATGAGAATTCCGGCTAAGTATCAATGGAAAGAAATATTTAAAAGCTACGCTCAAAATCTCGTGAAATTAATGAGATGAATACTCATTCTCCCGCCAGAATTTTACGTTTCCATTCACAATATTTCTGCCACTTCTGAAAAAGTGGGTGAGAAGTGGTTGATTTTATACGTTGCTCGAGCAGTTTTGATGAATGCGTCAAAATATCTATCTGTGTCTGATACCATGCACTATTTTTTGTGCCTTGGTGGTTTTTTTCATATTTTGAAAAAAAACGACGATGCTGTGATCTGATTATCTGCCACAATCTGTCAGTATTATATCCCGTATTAGTACTAATCATTGATTTCGTATGCACTCGATACTCACACAATATCTCCGGCACCAATGTCGCCCAGCCTCCGTATTCATGTATCTTGAGCCACAAATCATAATCTTCCCATCCAAGATTTTCCATAATAGAGTAGCCACCCACATTTGACCAAGTCGACTTTTTTAACATAACCATCGCATCAATATAGTTTTCCTTAAAAAGCAATTGCGGATTCCACGGATAGATATTAAGAAGTGATTTTTTACCGTTATGTATTCGAGCATATGAGTATGCAAAATCAGCATCTGTTTTATCTATAGCGCTTTTGAGCAGTTCCAGACATCGAGGATATATAGTATTATCAGCGTCAAGTACAAACACGTAAGGTGTAGTGGCAAGCTCGAAGCATTCATTTCTTGTTGTCGACAACCCCTTATTTTCCCTGTGACGTGCGACTAGTATATTCTCAAATCTCGATGCATTTTCTTCAACCCACTGTTTAATATATATTGTGGAATTATCGCTTGAACAGTCATCATATACGATCAGATCTATGTGGTTGATAGTCTGCTGGAATACACTATTGAGACATTGGATAATGTAATCTTCATAATTGTGGACGGTGATAATGACTGTCACCTTACTCTTATTTCCCGTATGTCTTTTTACCAGCAATTCTTTCATAGTTGATCGACCCATAGAGGAATACTTGTAACTTTCTTATAAGCACTTGCGGCAATAGCTTCGGCTTCCCGCAAGCCCGAAGGCGTAAGAAAATAGTCAATAGCATCTGCAATTTCATCCTCCTCTGCCTCTATATAGTCAATATCTTTCTCCACGATGCCTTGATTGCCGATGGGCTCTGTAATTACCAGCGATCTATTCATCATTCCCCGTTCGACCATGTTTACCCAATCTAAATACTCTCCGGATATTGAGTGAATGTTTAATATCAGTTTTGAGTTTCGCGCTATTGTGTAGAGGGTGGCATCAGCGAGTTTATCATTTCCATCGTCGATAAAATAGAAGAAGCAACGATATTTTACCAAACGGGGCGATAAATCACTCAAAATCTGTTTCCTCCTGTTATTTAACGTTCCAACAAAAAATACATCAATCGGTTTATCCGCGTACAAACTTCCTTCTTTATGGACCAAGTATTCATTAGGAATATAGACTTTTTTCACTAGAGTCTTATTTTCCGTCACCTCATGAGGAGTGCCCGTTACTGGACGATAATATGCTTTTATGCCATTCTTTTGAAGATGTGTAGAAGTAGTGACGTCAAACGTCCATACTTCTGAAGCTTTTGCCAGAATGTCGGAATTATATGTAAATTCGGCGGTTGGCAAGGTATCCTCTTCTACAACGATCGTATATGTACTGCTTTCGTAAAACCATTTCGACAAAGATAATGATTGATAGATAAATCTCGCAGGAGAAAAGATAATACGACATGAAATATCGTATGTATCTGATTTACGCAAATCAGTGATCAACCGGGCATCAATTCCTCGCTTCCTCAAAATCATCAATAATCGCTTAGCTATCATAATAGATGACTGCTGTTTATCCCCCAAGCAGTATAATCCCCACGCGCCATTTTTAATTGAGGGAGTAAGATGATCATTATGATAAATACGATCCTTTATTGAGTTTATATATTTCATCATCCGATATGCTTTTGAAGAAACATAGGAATGCTCTATTTCCGCTAATTCATTTTTGTGGTGTCGCAGGTTTTTATACCGCTGTATCAGTGTTTGAAGCTGTTGCTTATCTTGGATAGATTTCTCTATATTTTCGAGGCGTTTTTTAAGGATGCGGATGTATTTTTCTTTTTTTATCAATATATCTGACTCATATGTTTTTTCCGACAACGTTGTATGGTCTTTTTTTCCCATGATTGTATCAATAATACTACTAAATCCACTACTTTCAATATCAATACTTCACTGATACAATTATCTCAATCGCTATTATTATTCATCAATTGAAATTAATGTACCCACAGAAAATCGTACAAAAAGCGCAAAAAATTGTTCCGAAAACTCAGCATTTTATAAAGAGATTCCGTACTGCTCTCACAGGAAAACGCACTATACGCCTCCTCATATATCTGGATAAAATACCATCTATTGATCAGATAGCTCAGTTTCATCAAGAGCTTGGCAACCAGCACCTATTCCTGACTGCATCTACCAAAAGAGATATATCATTCCAGAGCAATAACGACTATGTCTATGAACCAGGAAAGTGGTCGCAAATAGCATCGTTCAATCATCTCCGCAACGCCCTATTATATCTCAGTTATATAAAAGCAGACTACGTGTGTATTTCCCATTCTCTCGAACAGTTTCCCATTGTAGGTGGGTCTCATCTCAATTCACAAATCATCTATTCTGTAAAGGCAAAGTCAAAATACGACCGGGGACTGCTGCTAAAAGGAAAGGTTCTCCGCCTGTTACCTGTTCAGGAATCTACCCGATCAGTAAATATAACAAATCTTAATTTTATTGACGACCCATTTTTAAAAACGCACTCATTTCTTACTCCTCTCAACACTTTGTTAGATGAATCACCAGTACGGTGTACTTATCGTGGAAAAAATACCTTTCCCTCGTTTTCAAAAAAGAAAAAATTAATTTTTGTTTTCCCAATATTTTTGACAGTGGGAGGAGTGGAACGCAATACCATCGAGATAATAAAACAACTGAAGAAGCAATATGATTTTGTCATCATTAATTTTGAGAAACTATCAAAAGAACAGGGTAGTCTCCATCACCAATATGAGGGTAATTGTGAAGCGATTTACGATTTACACGAGCTATTTCCTCAGAATGACTTTCCTCAGATATTGGAGGAATTGAAAAGTACATATCATCCTGACGCGGTATGGATATGTAATGGTTGTCCGTGGCTTGCCAGAAATGCCGCAAAACTGCGTGCTATCTTTAAGGATATACCTATTATTGATCAGGAGGTATACGATACTAAAGAGGGGTGGATCAACGAATATAACAATCCGGGAATCCGCGCTTTCGACCAATTTATTGCCGTGACCGAAAAAATAAAAAGAACATTTATTGAAAAATATAAGATCAATCGGAATCAAATTTCTCTTATATACCCCGCATTCAGCGATGAAAAACATGCCGCATTTAAAAAAGCAGCATTTAACAAAAAGGATTTCTTATTGAAATATAAAATTCCTCACGCAACAAAATATATCGCCTTCATCGGTCGCATGGCCGATCAGAAACAACCACTTACGTTCCTTGAATTTGCCCGGTCAACACGTTCTGACCACGATACCCACTATATCATGGTGGGCGATGGCCCCCTCGGCCAGCAAGTAGATGCTATGATTTCTCAGCAAAAACTTACTAATGTGACTCGCATTCCCTTTCTCGATAATGTATTTCCTGTTTTGGATCTTTCCTGCGGACTTATAATCACATCCAAATATGAGGGTCTTCCCATTGTGATGCTTGAGTCTTTGACAATGGGTATACCCGTACTTTCTACCGATGTGGGAGACATTGCACTGCTGATTACCCGATATCACTGCGGTATTTTGTATAATCCAATAATGGGTATATCCATAAGCAAACATATCAATACATTTATAGAAAATCTTCCTCAGTTGAGTGCGAATGCACGAAAGGCAAGCCCCCTCATTCAAAAAGAATTTGCCGCGAAAACAATAGCGGCTCAATATGCCAAACTTTGGGATACACTTATAAATAATCGCAATATATGAAACCACTCGTCAGTATTATTATCCCCAGTTACAATCATGAACAATATATCCGCCAGGCAGTAGAAAGTGTATTACAACAAACATACTCAAATATCGAACTCGTTATCATTGATGACGGATCAAAAGATAAAACACTACAAATATTAAAAGATATCAACGACGATCGAATGCAGATTATTAGACAAAAAAATCAGGGTGCCCACACTGCAATAAATCGCGGTTTAGAACTTTCCCGTGGCCAGTACCTGACCATCCTCAATTCAGATGATGTATATGAAAATAACCGACTGGAAATCATTGTCAATGAAATGGAAAAACATAAGGATATATCTCTAGTTGCTACCTGGATAAACGTAATAAATGAGAAGGGTGAATCACTTGGTATTAAAAGAGGCTGGGACAATATGGAACCGTGGCCTCTGGAACATCCGGAGAAAAGCTATAAAGGCACTCATGATTTTCGCCTCAATCTTCTACAAGGAAATTTTATTGCCACTACAAGCAACGCGGTCGTAAGAAGAGAGGCATACCAAAAAGCAGGTGGTATGAGAAATTTTCGTTTCGCCCATGACTGGGATTTTTTTCTTCGCATTTTATTCTCAGGCAACGGTTTGCTGATTAACAAACCACTTGTTAACTATCGGGTACATTCTAAAAACACCATCACAAGCAATAGAAGATGGATGCTATTTGAGATATGTCTCATTTTAGCAATCTACATACCCTTATATGCCAGTTCTTACCTAATAAGACGTTCTCGGGACGGTAAAGAGATTGAAAGATTGTATGAGTCGATCAATCTCCAAAAAAATGACAAAACATTTTGGTTGATCCTCATGTATCTGGAAGCACAAAAACAGAGAGGCATTCTCACCCCGGAAAATATACTTATGGATGACGAAAAACTCCGCCAATACTTTATGCGATATATTATCGAATAACAGCCTGCCCCTCCAATATAGGAAGAGCTAATGTATTAGTATAGAGCTGGTCATATACATAAAAATTCCTTATCTGCTCCTGGTTTAAAAAAACTCCATTGTAATTAAAGTGATATATATTGAGGATATTAAGTTTCTTTATAAGTCGTTCGTAGCCTTCTACATTATTTCCATACGTGACCCAATATGAACCGGTAAGAGTAATATTGAGGCTCTCAAGGTCGGTAAGATAAGGTTTGTCGAGCGGCATTGGATGGATATTTTCAGGAAGTTTTCTTACATAGCCGCCTTGAAAATATCCAATAATAGCATGATTCCATTGGAGATAATCATACGGTCTCATATAATCTATCAAAAGATAGTTCGGGGGAGTGAAAGAAAACAATACCAATGAATTTGCTAGCAAATGCCCACTTAACTGAGTCGAAATCCCTTTTTCGAATGTACGAATATATTGCGACGTATTGTCGACCCGAGCCAAAACGTGGATGGTCCACACATAAGCATAAATGATAGTCAACGTACAAAGAAGAAGTGACACACTCCACGTCAGTATTTTGGCTTTTACGGTATTTCTCTCGCCCATGAATACTGTACAGCCTATAAGACATATTCCCATTATCAGGAATACCCCGGTCAAATACGAGAATCGAGGGTAGTTGTACGCAAATGAAAGCGATATTAATGCATATGGAAATGCCAGTAGTATTGCGACAAAACATAAGCATATTCCCAGTAGTACTATCCGCAGCTTTCGCAGAAAGAGAGAAGTCCTTTTTCCCCTATATGTTAAGTATAAATCCCATGCTACCAATCCTGCTCCCACCCCAAAGAATGAATATAACAGTTGTGTATGGTGTACAAAGGGAACAAAAACAAACTCTGTAA
>JAAXWV010000291.1 GCA_013334845.1 Candidatus Roizmanbacteria bacterium
AGTAATTCTTTATAAATCCACTGGCGAATCGGTGAGTTTACTTGTAAACGTCAATGATTATCGGGAAAAACAGAAAGAACGGCTCGAACATATAGCAGATCAGCATGCTCAAAAAGTGCAATCATATCAGCGCTCTTCTCACTTACGGGGATTCTCTTCCTATGAGCGTAAGATGATTCACGAGTATATCACTAGCACCTATCCAGACCTGACAACCTATTCTGTAGGCGAAGGAAGGGACAGACAGTTAGTGGTCGACCTCAAATCTAATGAGCAACCCGCAACCGCAACGGAAGAATAAACCGCCGCTCATCCTGATAATTTTGCTACCGGCAATCCTTGTGTTTGACGTGATCTATTACTGGCTCAATCGCTCGTCGTGTCTGTCGTGCGGTGACGTAGGAGGCTTTATCAAAAACTCCTCACTGAGTTTCTTTCTTATCTCTTCATTTATTACTACGTTCCGCAAAAAATAGCACTCAACTATTTGGTTCTCTTCTTGACATGGAAAAATGGTAAAATAGGGGCATGCCATTAGCACAAACTATCGAGATAGGTGCAGCACAAGGTATTATAGAGAACAAAACCTTCGTGGAAACTGCATCTCAAAGAGAGGTTAACGATCTTGAGGCAGGTGGAGGTCGAAGACAGGGCGTCCTTGCTGCTATGATGGGACGTTTAACTAATGAAACGAGACGAAATCTTCAGATCCCGGCGGCAAGTGGCGAAGTTATACAGCTACAGGATGAACTTCAAAAGGACAATCTCATCTTACCTCAAAAACGTGACCAGATTAATCGATATCAAGTAGATCTCAAACTTATAGCGCATATCGCGAACAAGTCTCCTCAGGATTTTCGCATCTATTTCCCAGCAGTTACTGAGGGAGTGCAAAACGTTATTCAAGAGGTACTAAAAAAGACCAATGTTGCGAGTGATAAAGCCAGTGTACGTGTATACGAGCTCGTGGGAAAGATGCTCACAAACCCCAACTACTTTCAAACAGTAATTCAACCTCCCCAAGGAGCACGGCAAACAGCCTACACGGAGTTTGAGCTCGATATGCGTCGGTTAAGGGATACAGACATGGGGCTTTTTGATTCAATGTGGCAAAGCGTCCGAGAGCAAGTAGAAAACGGCAAGTTACAGGCAGTCGGAATAAGGTTGACTTCTGCAGAGCTGCGTAATCGGCTTATTGAGACTGATCCAGAGAAGGTCTTGTCGCAGGAAGAGGAAGAAAAGTTGACAAAGCAGACGATTGAAATGAGGAAAAAACTAGATAGTGAAAAGAGTGGAATAAGCGGCAAATTACATAATGCCATTAGCCAGAAACTTAATGATATTGCGATAGATCTCAATGATAAAAGAAATGGAGTACCTCCCAATCATGCATATCTTATTAGCGGAGACATAAATAGGTTAAATGAAATAGCAAACTCACTAAGAGAATTGGAACGCCAATTGCAAAAGTGTAACTACCATCGGCGTCAGAAATATGATGCACAAAATCACAGACTTATCGATGTTGACAGTCCTGATTTTCAGGCGATGAGAGATTTGGCAGTTAGAGCAAACTTACTTAATGGAGCAGATATTAATGATCTCGAGTCTATTTATTCACAATGGACGCTGATAGGAAATGTGGAATATGCCGAAGGTACCGATTCAGCATTGCTCCGCCAGGTTGATCAATATGGTGTTAAGGTTAATAAAGATTCCCGAGAATTATTGGGACATTTAGACAATAAAGAATCTTTTAAATCACTTCTTCGCAAGCGAGGATCACTTTATGCGGAAACAGACGCTAACGGAAAAATTATTAAGATTAAATTTGATAAATTGTATCGGGATGTTATGGACATAGCAGAAGACGTCTTAAGTGTAGCTGACAATAAGCATGATAAATTTTTCGATGAAGCAAATTTGAAATTCCTGGCTTCGATATTTGATGCAAAGCCGGGCGATTTGATGCTTATACTTGCCGGAGACGAAATGCTTCCTACACCAATGCGCCGGCAAGGGCTGGTCAACCTCGATCAGCCGGAGGAGTTCGCGTTTTTCATCGGCGCTCAATAGCACGATTCGGTATTCCTACAGTCCTGGATGACCGCGATCCGCCTGACTCATCATCGTTCAAACCTCCGCCCACAACTCCGCCAATTGCAACGCAATTTCCTGAAACGGTGGGATGTTCGCTTCCGCCTGATCGCCATACAGGCCGACGACGGCCCAACGCCCCTGTTCCAGGGCGAATGCTTCCAGGGACCGAGCGAGCGGATCGACCAGCCACAGATACGACACGCCATAGCGAGCGTAGACGGGCATTTTGATCACCCGATCATCCCTGGCGGTCGAGGGCGACAGGATTTCGCCAACCCAGTCGGGAACCAC
>JAAXWV010000059.1 GCA_013334845.1 Candidatus Roizmanbacteria bacterium
TTGTCGGGAAAACGATATAGTATAGGAGAAGGGTAACGTTATGACTTTTATGTATATGCTTGCTCACGTACTCATTATATAAGTCTCACGACGCAGAGCGTCGGGGAATTACACCCTGATTGGATTTAATTCTCTCACCTGGCTATTTATTAATTTATTATTTACTACTATACTTATTGCTCGGCGCCGTGCAGTATGCTAAATGTTTCTCTGCTTTAAAAATGCATCATAAAAGTGCATCTTCTTTTGGTATATTTAATACTATATGGCCAATGAAATTGACTCCCCGAAAATAACGGAAAATATTTCGCTTCCACTCGCAGAAGCATCGTTCGCAGAATTCACTCAGAAATCCAAACCGGCTATCGAGAAATTTAATGAAAGGTATAGCGAGTATCTAGGCCAAACTACGTTAAAAGGTGTCGAAACTCACGGTTCAAACAAATTTGCAAAAGTCCGGGCTCAGGGTGATTCAGAAGATGCGCTCTATTTACTCAATGGTGACTCAGGAAAAGTTGTATTTGATATCAAACGAATCCGTGAAAAGTTCAGCGACAATAGTGTCAACATATCGAGAGACCCAGTCGTATCTCCCGATGGAAAATATATTGCTGTTACACTTATGAAAAAATCAACGATGGATGGGAGAAATGAATCATTTGTCTATTTGTATGAAGCATCCCCGAAAGAAGGCGACGAAGCTGATGAAATTCTCTTCCCAAGTGCATTTTATAGTAGCCTTATTTTTACCGAGGAAGCGGGTAAAACCACGGGGTTTATTTTCAACCAGTACACTAAGATTGATCAAAATACAGGTAAAAAAGTGCTTCAGGAGCTTGATCCAGTAGGTGATAAGCTTTACAATAATCGTACGTTTCAGTACTACGATTTTAAAAACAAGACACAAACGGAGCTCGAAAACCCCGGAACCGACAAGTGGGTAGATTACCATAAAGCCGGTAATAATTACATGATCAGGTATGAGACATTACGAGGAAAGAATGTGCCAAAAGTTGAAATAAGCGCATTTAGCTCTTCTCATTTCCAAGCTGATTGGAAGGAATTAAATATCGATCTACCGGTGGGTGCATCGTTTATCTTTGCGGAAAATAACAACCAGGATTTGCTTATGTATCGTACCCGGCAGGGTGAGGTACGCAGTGCTTCTCTCCATGACCTCTCGCACGAAGAGGGGCTTAAATGGCAGACCCTGGTGGAACCGGCTAAAGATCTGTCGCTCGTCTCCATTGATCGGATGGGCGAAAATTCGATAGCACTTCGATATACTCATGCTGGTACTTCAACCGTATCTATTTTAGATTTAAACACAAAACAGTTATACACACTCCCGTATTCCGGCGAAGGCACTATCTCGAATGTACAGTATTTAAACAATGGGGTCATTAGCTATACATTTGAAACACTCGTCGATGAGCCCACCATCTATATGTATGACATCCATGATCATAAGTTAAAAAAAGTAGAGGTAGTTACCGACGCTCAAGCCAACGCAGAGAAGCCTCATGTGAGTGTCAAATCGGTTAAAATGAACCGGGAAGACTATGTCCGCAATGCGCTTGACCCGGAGCTAAAGGGGTTGCCTCCACCTCCCGAACAATCTACCGTTTATTATGCATATATACCAGCCACAAATCCTTCAGGAGTTACCCTTCTTATTGACTACAGTGCATACGGCGCAATACTCAATACTACCTATAATCCGGTATTGAAGACACTTGCAGAGCTGGGAGTAAATGTGGCTATAAGCATGGCGAGCGGGGGAGGATACAAAGGAGCGGAGTCACATGAAGATGGTATGGGCCAGAGGAAAGTCTCCAGAACAATTCCTGAGATCCGCCAAATCGTACGTAAATTAAAAAATGAACAAGATAAAGTGGTAGGGTATGGTCATAGCGGTGGGGCGTGGGCGCTCTTAGTTTCTGCCCTACATGAAGCTGATCCATCAGTGCAATTTGATGGACTTGTAATGACCGGGCCAGTAATTAACCCGGCAGAACATGCTGGTTCAATAGCCGAATTCGGATATGATACACCGAAAACTGCCGAAGTTGTAGATCAGGTTGGACCCATAGCCTCACTTCATAACCCCCCGAAAAATATTCCTCCTATGATTGCCATTGTCGGTGATGCTGATAATAACGTTAATCCTGAGCTCCAAATAAATACATTCATACAGGCAGCGACACGAGCCGGACTACCCAACCTCGTCGAACTGCAACGGGTACCGAAAGCAAATCACGGCGTCGCCGGAAATATAGAGCTTTCCGAAACAGGAGCGATAATCTACGCACTCTGCGATGCGGTATCGAACAATGATAATGCTCACTTATAGATGTTGTATACTAATTTTCATGGTAAGTTTCAGTGAAAATGTAAATACACCCCCACCTCGTCGTCGAGTCGATGCTATTCCTCGCTTACTACGATATCTCTCTCCAAAAAAGCCTGGGACACCTACATCTGAAGCTAAAAGCGACGGACATTTTAAAGACAGCAAACAGGTTGAAACGTTGCTGCTTGATGTATATAGCGGCAAATTGGGCTTATTTGAAGAAGAAGACTGGTTAAATAGGATAGATAACAATACCTCTTCTATCATCTGTAATTCTGATCTGTTATCGAATATACTAATAAACTCCCTTTCTACTCATGATCCAGATGGGTGTATACGCTTGTCTATGGCTCTGTCAAACATTGCTGAAATATGTAGGTTAGAACGCCCCGCAATCGAAACAACTGAATTTTCAAAGTTCGATGCAAAAATGTTGGCTGCTGCAAGCATAATAACAGCAGTCGGGGCTAGCCGTAGTAATGAACTTCATATAAGTACCAATCAGCCACCTCAATTAATTGTGTTACGGAACATAGATGCGGTAACCAAAATGTTACAAACATATCCTGATCTTTTTGGAAATGACACTGAGGATTTATATAACAAAACAGTTAACTATTTAAGCAGACAAGGGAATCCAACAGCCTTTTTTATGTCGGATTTTGCACCATTGCCAATACCTGATAATTTCGATATATACCAGAATCAAAATCCTCTGACTAAGAGACTCAGATTTGTAAGGGCTAAAGCTACTCTACATCAATTGAGTCCATATGAGTACCGAGTAGAGCACGAAAAGAAATCGTACGGAAACATTCTAAGAAAAGTCGAGGACTGGGTTTCCAACTTTTCGAATTTAAAAACGGGAGCGGCACATTATGAGAAGCTTGGAGAATTGTGGAGCGATATCTGCCCTGAATACCTAAAGACGCTACAAAGTGAAAATAATCCCGATATACAAATATATTTAGGGTATGCTCTCGCGAACATAGTTGCAAATCGTTTAATTAAAGACATAAATCAACAAACTTCTGCAAGAGAAGGAAAAACAACAGCTCACACGGCGTATAATTCTCACGTAGTACATGAACGCTCTTCTAATGAGAATGACATAGTCCCCTCACATCATGATATATCGCTTGCAAAAGAGGCAACGTACCTAAGGGAGATGATTAAAGCGAGTGAAGGAACAATACCTCCGATGACATTTGAAGACATCGAGACAAAGTTTGTCGGAATAAGCACTGAGAGCAAAAACGATTCACTCAATAGCTATGTGGTAGAAAAAACCAGTTCAACAATAGCAGATCAATGTAAAAATTTGATTGTCGAAATCGCGTATAGTTATCAAAAAGAGCCAAATGAAACGCTACGAAAAGAATATATCGATATGATGAGAGCTACATATTCTATGCTTCATAATTTTTTTATAATCAGAAATTACCCTGAAAATATCATTCCAGCCATGTATAGCCATCTTAGTCGAAACACACAAGAAATCATCAATCTTGCCACTGCTCGATAATCTTATATTCTCCCTCTAAAAAATGTATAGTTATAGTAGCTATTACCATTTCCTATATACGAAATATGAAAAACATTTTTGATCTGTCAGGGAAAAAAGCTCTCGTTACCGGAGCCTCAAGCGGTTTAGGGGTACAGTTCGCCAAAGCTCTAGCTGAACAGGGGGCGGATATTGCCCTTCTTGCGCGCCGAATTGAAAAGCTCAACGAAGTAAAATCACAGATCGAATCGATGGGTAGGAAATGTATGGCAGTCCAGTGTGATGTAACCAAAGAAATTGAAGTAGAGACAGCAGTAGGGCAGGTATTAGCAGAATTCGGGCGCATTGATATCCTGGCAGACAATGCCGGCACTTCCGCAATTTCGCCAGCTGAAAACATGTCAGAAGCCGATTGGAACAAGGTACTTGACGTAAACCTAAAGGGTGTATTCCTCGTAGCAAAACATGTTGGCAAACAGATGATTACTCAGAAATACGGCAAAATAATTATTACCAGCTCGATGTATGGAATCGTGGGTAATACGGCATTCCCTGTAGTAAACTATCATGCTTCCAAATTCGGGGCTGTAGGGATTACCAAAGCACTAGCCGCCGAGTGGGCGAAACACAATATCACCGTGAATGCGATCGGCCCCGGCTTTTTTGAGTCAGAGATGACCTCAGCAGCCATAAGCACAGATGATTTTAAACAGTATGTTGCGATAAGTTGCCCGATGAAGCGAATCGGTAACGCCGGTGAACTCGACGGAGCTATGATTTACCTGGCATCCGATGCCTCAAGCTATACAACAGGGCAAATCATTGCAGTCGACGGCGGCTGGACGAGTATATGAATACTTCGACAAGCTGATGGAGTTATGATATACTATGGGCCATGGCAGTCGCGGAAATACCTGATACACGACATATCGATCCTTTAAGATACGCACGAATTGCGGCACAAATTCCAGGCTCAAATATTGCTGAAAAACTTCGCATAGATAAATTGGATACAAACGCACCAATTAGAACCTTAGGAATATCATTACTTGGATGGCTTGGAAGTATAAATACTCCGGACACTGATGCACTGACATTACTTCCCTCAAGTAAAGATGTTATTTTACAGCTGAAAAGAAGTGCCGATCAAATACTTAATCACTGTAATAGATCAATATCTGAAGGGACATTATATTCCTCTGCAGTAAATGCGCTTGGGCTATATGCTCTTACGTGGATGAACTTAGAAGAAGTAGGTCGAGCTCTCTCTCCATTTCCTTCCACTCCAAATAGCGTTTGTCAATATATTACGTGTGCGTTAAATGAGATCGATATAAATGCTAATGATGTAATCTCCAAACCAACATATCAACTGAAAGGAACCGAAATTGTCACGTATTTGTCTAGCCTAGAGTCCTCACATTCCATTATTGGTGAACTGTATAAAACACTTAATGATGAAGGATTTTTTAATGATAAACTGAGAGAGGGGGGAGTCTGGTATAACATGAGAGAACTGAAAAAATTCCTAAGAATACCTCAGTACCAAGTACTTGAAAAAATTAATGACTTAGGCATTCCAATTGGCGTTGTGTCACTATACGGAAGTACGCGATATTATATTCATAAATCTCACCTAACACAACTTATCACGCTTAAAAATAATTAGGCGCTGCCATATACACCCCCGGGGGTGTATATTTTAACGTCAAAGGATATTAAATGCCTACTTATTTGTATCGTTGCTTAATAAAAATGTAGTCTGCTATTTGTGATTTATTATTTCCTTTGAGATACAAGTGTTTTCCGTTCATTTTCCCGAAGTTGCTGGGTCTCATCAGGACGTTGGTAATCGTCCTCCAAGCGGTAGGTTGTTCCTAATTCAGGAGTCGATACCTCGAAGACATCACAGTCAGTGATTGCCCAATGGCGGTGGCGCTGGCCCACCCGAACGGTGTAGCCCATTCCCGGCTCAAGCTCTATTTTTTCGAGCTCTCCTTTACTGTTTTCGAGAACGAGTGCACAACGCCCGTTAAAGAGATAATAAGATTCTTGCTTTTTATCGTGGATCTGAAGACTCAAACGTTTCCCGGCGTTAATATGAAGAATTTTCCCGGTGAAAGGCATATCAGGCGGGCTAAAAATAAGTTCATATCCCCATGGTTTTTCAACTTTCATCAAATACTTCTCGCCAACAATAAACTTACTCGTATCAAACGTCGGTACATCTGCCATATGAAAATATAACTTCTAAATACAACTATCTACTAAATGCTAGCTCTATCTTCTATCTACCCAATAACCGGCAAACCATTGAGCTCCTCTTTCAAAACACTCTTATATCGGGGATTTTTCTTTAAAGCCGGCTTTCCTTCGTGCTCAACGACATAATATGCAAAGCCCTGCATCTGTTTTACCAGCAAATAGTCAGCGTGTCCCGGCATACTTACCGGGTCGCGCTCTTCAAAATCAACGATACTATCATCGGCAGTGACAAAATACGTGCTTCCCACATTGGCAACCAAATGCCCATAACTGGAGGGAATAAATAGACTTTCACCCTGCTTTACCGGAACGGCCTTAAATTCCTCCACCTGATCGACGATCATGTTACCTTGCTCGTCCTGCACGAGCTTCTGAAGCAGTGCCACTCCCTCGCCATGAATAAACCAATACGTCTCATCGAGCTTGCCAACATGATAATGACCATAAGTCTTAATATACTCGCCGCTAATTGTGCCCGGTTCCCAGACAGTAATATTGCGCTGGTCGCGTCCACCGCGAATCATATAATAATGGATAGCCGGGCCGACTCCATTTGGATCCATAAGCACTTCCTGCATCTTTTCATGAGAACGGGAAGCATAGTGTTTTGGTACGTACGTAAAATCAATATTCATATACCCTTAAGTCTATGCCTTTGCGAAGGTTTTGTCAATGCAAAATGAGGCTATTTATAGGCCCTGGAGCTGTGTATTCAGACCATTTAGTTCATCTGCAGAATCAGTACTCACTGACTGTAGTTCTTCATTTAGAGCAGAGGGGGAATCCGGAACTTCAGTAGGAGTTGGGGTCGTAGTCGGATACGCAACTGTTCCGTCTTTAGCAATTTCCATATGCTGAACCGGCTGTCTTTGACCTCGTGCGTAGCTGCTTTGCATCAGCATGGCAACAAAGGTACCACCGGCTGTTAAGCTAATCATTCCCAAAATCCCAAAAGCTAATATTTTTTTACCCGCTCCGCCTTTTTGTCTCGCCGGATTAGTCAGTTTATCAACAGTATTTATAAGTTCTTGATTAAAAGCTGTATAATTTTGTGGGTTCATATTTTTCAATATAAGTAATTATTGAGATGCCGTCGGCACTGGTGTCACCGCCTCAGTAGGCATTGCAGCTGATGTAATTTCTGGTGTTACTGTGGGTTCTGGTGTGATAGTTGGTACCCTTGTTGCTACTGGTGTAACAGTAGTGGTGGGTTTGGACAATATTGGCTTTAACGTAATCCCCTCAAGTACTGCAAGCTGAGTGATAGCCGCATAAATCGCTGTTTTTGCTTTTGAAATAGCATCATTTGCAACCTTCAAGTCGCTTCTCATCTGCTGAAATGTTGATGTCGCGCCCGTCTTTAACGCATCGGTAGTGGTAGATGACACAACATATGTTTTTGTAGACTGTGCTGTGACAGCTGTCTGGGCATCGGTTATGTTTGTTGTAGCAGTAACAATGAGGGTATTCAATGTTGTCACATCTTTACCATTGGCGGCAAGCGTAGTGCTTTTAGTTGTAAGTTTTTCCAGTATTAGAGACATTTTCTTCAAATCGTTACTCATCTGTTTTACCAGTCGAGTATTAACCTCCGTAAGGTCTGTGTTTAGTTTGGATACCGTTTCCTTCTTTTTAATGTCCGTGATTTTGCTCATGAGGACGTTAAACTTATTCATTTTCAACTTGTAGTCAGTGGTAGATGTTGCTGTTCCGTTGGTGATTGCTTTCTCCAGATCGGCTTGTTTTACTCCGAATTGACCCAATAACGAGCGTACGGATCCCAATTTATCGTTTACCTTTTGTCCTGCTGGAGGTGTAAGTTTCTCGCCGGAAGGCAGAGGGCGGGGAGTACCTTTTCGTGAATCAACGGTTCCCGTAAGATCAACATTTAATGGTCTCTTAGTGTAGGGAGGCTTTACCGTAACTTGTTGGGCAGAGGTTGTTTCAGGCGTTACTGTTGGGGTTAACGTTACGTCTTGTGCCATTGTTGGCGTCACCGTTAAGACAGCCAAGACAATCAACAATCCTAAAAACATATGATACAAATGAATTCGTCTCATGAATTAAATCCTAGTCAATTTGACTCCATATGTCAATACCTATACAGAGGGTAATCTAAAGGAGTTGTCGCATAATCAGTTAAGATTATGGACATGTATACCCTCAACCAAGTGCCCAGCGAGGCACAAATCAGAAAGTACTTACGACGCATTGTGTTCGG